>JAOUDR010000653.1 GCA_029859185.1 Gemmatimonadota bacterium | reverse complement strand
GGTCCTGGCCGTCGCCACATCGGGGGATACCCTCCTCGTGGTTGGCACGGACGCGGGGCAGGTGTATGTGGTGGAACTGCCGAGCCTGGCATTGATCGACTCGGTCGCCGTGCCGGGCTACGTCAACGCGATGGCGTTGCGTGGCTGGCTGCTCTACGCGAGTTCGCCCACCGTCGGTGTCGTCACGGAGATCGATCTCGCTGCGCGACAAGTGGCGCGTTCGCTGCCCGTCGGCGGAACACCGCAAGGGTTGGCGGTTTCCACGGACGGCAACTCGTTGTACGTCGCAAACGAGTCCGGCAACCTGGAAATCTGGAATCTGGTGGCGAACACGCTCGTGGCGAACGTGCCGCTCGCGGGCGGTGGCGGATTCGGGCTGGCGCGGAACCCGGCCAACGGCCTGCTCTATGTCAGCACGAGCTACTTCGGTCGCCGGGTACACGTGATCGACCCGATCACTCGGACCGTGGTGCGCGTCATCATGACGGGTGGTGTCCCTCGGCGGATCGGCTTCGCCCCGTCCGGCAACGTCGGCATCGTGGCCAACGAGGACGGCTGGGTGGACTTCATCAACTGAACGCCACCGGCATTGCATCCGCTCGCGTGACGCCGCTACGCCTGGTCGTGGTCACCCATGCGTTCCCCCGGTGGCCGGGGGACGTGGCCGGCACGTTTCTCGGCCGATTGATGCAGGCGTTGGTCGCGCGCGGTCACACGGTGAGCGTCGTCGTGCCGGCGGACCGCGGGCAGGGCGAGCGCCGTTTCGTCGACGGCGTCGATATCGTGCCGGTACGGTACGCCGCGCCCGAACGTGAAGACCTCGCGTACACGGGTGACATGGCGCGGAAGACCCGGTCGCCCGGCGGCGCCATGGCGTTTCGTGGGTTGGTGCGCGCGCTGGCGCGCGGTGCCCGCGACGAGGCTCGCCGTATCGACGCGCAGCTCGTCCATGCGTTCTGGTGGGTGCCCGGCGGATGGGCCGCCTCACGCGTGGGCGTTCCCCTCGTCCTGAGTCTCATGGGCACGGACGTCGCGATGATGCGGCCATGGCCCGCGCGTCTGCTGGCCCGTGGGGTGCTCAAGCGCGCGGCCCGCGTAACGGCGTTATCCACGTTTCTCGCCGCGGAGGCGCGCCGCCTGGTGTGGCTCCCCAGACTCCGCATCGACCGGATTCCGGTGCCGGTCGACGTCGATCGCTTCGGGGTGCATACCGCAGGGGGCGGCGGCGTGGTGTATCTTGGCCGGCTCAGTCATCAGAAGCGCGTCGACCTGCTGCTCGACGCCGTGCACCACGCAGGGATCGACGCGCCGGTCACGATCATCGGGGACGGCCCTGCGCGGGGAGAGCTGGAGGCGCGGGCGCGCACGCTTGGACTCGGAAACGTGTGCTTCCGCGGTGTCCTGCCGGACGATGCGATCCCTGCGCTCGTTGGCGGGGCGGACGTCGCGGCGTTTCCGTCGCGCGACGAGGGACTCGGGCTCGCCGCCGCGGAAGCGCTGTTGCTCGGTGTGCCCGTCGTGGCGACAACGGACGGCGGCGGCGTGCTCGACCTGGTGCGTGACGGGGCGGGGGCGTGCGTCGTCCCGCCGACACCTGATGCCGTGGGGACCGCCCTGCGGCGATGTCTGAGCGACCCGACACTCCGGGCCTCGGCGGTGGAAGCCGGGCATTGGCTTCGGACGGAGCTGGCCCCCGATGGCGTGGCGCGCCAGTTCGAGCAGGTCTATGCTCGGATCTAGCCCGGCGCGCCGCCGGATCATCCTGTGGGTGGGGCAGGGGGCCCTCCTGGCGCTCGTTGCCGGGCTCGTCGCGCGCGCGGTGAGCCGCCATTGGCAGGAACTGCGCGACGGCGCATTCAACCTCGAGCTGCACGCCGGGTGGATCGCGCTGTCGGTCGGGTTGCTGTTCGTTACCTACGGCCTGCTCGTGGCCGCATGGCGCGCCGTCATCGTGGGGTGGGGTGAGCGGCTGCCCTACGGCGCCGCGGCGCGGATCTGGACCGTGTCCAACCTCGGACGGTACCTGCCCGGGAAGGTGTGGAGCGTTGCCGGGCTCGCCGTGCTCGCTCAGCGCCAGGGTGTCGCCGCGTGGGCGGCCGTGGGCGCCGCCATCGCCATGCAGGCGCTCGCGGTGGGGTCGGGCATAGCGGCCGCGGCGGTGACGGTACCGGGCACGCTGTCCGGTCCGGGACTCGTGGTCGCGGCGGCCGTGGCCGCGACCACGATCGCCGCGCTCGTCATGCCGCGCGTGGTCGCCTTCTTCGGGCGTGTGGTGGGGCGAGAACTGCGGCCGCTGCCGATCGGAGGCGTGGCGCTTGCCGGCGCCGCGGCGACCCTGTCGTGGGTTGGC
>JAOUDR010000065.1 GCA_029859185.1 Gemmatimonadota bacterium | reverse complement strand
CCAGGGGCCGTTCCCGTACTTCGCGCTTCCGCTGGTCACGGCCGGTGAGTGGCGGCTGGCGGCCGGTGACGCCGTCGGAGCCGACTCGCTCGCCCGCCTGGCTCGGGAGACCGCCGCCGTGGACACGCTGGCCCTCTCCCGGAGCGCGCTGGTGGGCCGGGCGGAGCTGCTGTGCGCCCGCGCGCTCCGCAGCCGGGGCGACACGGCGGGCGCCCGGGCCGCCGCCGAGCGGGCGAGCGTCGCGCTCGCCAACGGCTACGGTGCCCGGAACGGGTGGACGGCCCAGGCCCGCGCGCTGCTCGACTCGCTGCCGCGGTAGGCGCGCGGCGCCCTTACTCGCTGCCTCCGGGCATGTCCGCGTCGGCGAGCGCGTGATGCAGCAGGAGCCGCGCCTTCCTCCAATCGCGCTGCACCGTCCGCTCGGAGACGCCCCGGAAGCCTGCGATCTCGCCGAAGGAGTACCCGCTGAAGAAGTGGAGGTCTACCAGCTGCGCGAGCGACGGCTCCAGGGCGGCAAGCTCGTCGAGCGCTTCTGACAGCCGCTCGAGTGCGGCCGATGCCTCGACCGTTGCCGGGGCGCCGGCCCCGCTCTCCGTGAGCGTGATCTCGAACGCTCCACCTCCCCGTTTCTGGGCCTGGGCGCGCCGCACATAGTCAATGACCAGTCCGCGCATCGCCCGGGCGGCGTAGCCGAGGAACCGAGCCCGGTCGGGGAACTGCGTTCCCTCCCGCGCGGCCAGGTCGAGGTAGGTCTCGTGGAGCAGGGTGGTGGTACCGAGCGAGAACTGGGGGCCCATCCGCCGCAATTGGGCGTCGGCCACGCGATGCAGCTCATGGTAGAGGGCCGCGAACAGCTGCTCCGACGTGTGGGGCTTCCCCGACTCGGCCTGGTCAACCAGCTGCACGATACGCGATTCCACGCCGGTCCACTCCCCCAAGGGCACAGCGTCGAACCTACCCGGTACCGACCGGGCTGCAACTGCGGCCCCGGTCCCCGCTCCGCGGCGTGTCGGGATCGGCGGCGGGTTTCCGATAGAGAGATATGGGCCGCCACGGTGGCGGCCCGCACTCCTGGAGGAACCACATGTCGCGCTCCACGTCATACGGTGCCGGGCTCGCCGCCGCACTCGCGCTGGTTGGCGGGTGCTCCCCTGACCAGCCCCTGGAACCGCCCGCTCCGGCGACCGCCGCTCACGCCCCCTCGGCGGGGAGCGACCTGGCGGCCACGGTTCGGAGCCTGGCGGCCGGCCGCAACGTCGTAGTGTTGGACGCCCCGCCGCCGGTCCGACCAACGCTGGTCCGGCTGGGTCGCATGCTTGCCTTCGACAAGATCCTGAGCGGCAACCGTGACATCGCCTGCATGACCTGCCACCTCCCGGCGCTCGGAACCGGTGACGGCCGCATGCTCTCGATCGGGCAGGGTGCGACGGGGTTGGGCCCGGAGCGCGTCCATCCCCAGGGCGCGTTCATCCCACGCAACGCCCCACCCCTGTTCAATCTCCACGCGCTCTCGTCCCACTTCTGGGACGGGCGGGTCCAGACCGATGCCCAGGGCAACTTCCACACGCCCGCCGGGGCGCAGCTCAGCCCGGCCATGACCGGGGTATTCGAGTTCGGCCCCCTGTCGGCCCTCGGGCTCTTCCCGGTCCTGTCCCGCGAAGAGATGCGGGCCTTCGATGGCAACGAGCTCGCCGCCATTCCGGATGACGACCGCCCTGCGGTCTGGCAGGGGCTGATGGCCCGCCTCGGCGCCATTCCCGAATACCGCCGGCTGTTCGAGGCCGCATACCCGGGAACTCCGTTCGACGCCATGTCATTCGCGCACGCGTCCAACGCGATCGCCGGCTTCCTGCACGCGGAGCTCACCTTCAACGACACGCCCTGGGACCAGTTCCTGCGGGGCAACGATCAAGCCCTGAGCCAGCCCGAGCTCGAGGGTGCGCAGACCTTCCTGACGATCCGCTGCTCGCTCTGCCACAACGGCCCGGCCCTCAGCGACAACCAGTTCCACAACGTGGCCGTGGCGCAGTTCGGGCCCGGCGCGGGCGACGGCCCGTCGGGGCGGGACGACTTCGGACGGATGCGCGTCACCGGTGATCCCGCGGATCGCTACCGGTTCCGTACCACGCCGCTGCGCAACGCGTCCCTGACCGGCCCCTTCGGGCACGACGGCGCGATCGCCGGATTGCGCGAGTTCGTCGAGCACTACAGCGAGTCGGACGTGAAGCTCAGGAGCTTCGACCCCCTCACGCTCGAGCCGCTGCTGCAGGGAGCCCTGCTCCCGAACGCGGATGACATTCTCGCTACCCGGGACACCATCATCGACGGCGTGGTGCTGCCCAGCGCCGTCGTGGACCAGCTGATGGCCTTCCTGGGCGCTCTCACCGACCCCCGGGCGAAGAACCTGGCCCAGCGGATCACGCCGCCCCGGGTCCCGAGCGGGTTGCCCGTCGATGGCGCACGGGTGCGCCGGTGAGCGCTCCGGGGCGGATTCGGTTGCGACGGCTCAGCCCCTGCACGCGGTGGCGGACGAACGCCATCACCGCCGAGACGGGAACCGAGTCGCTTCACCGACCGACGCGCGACGTCAGGGGCGCACCGGTTCAGCGCTCGAGGCGCAGGACGCACACGGAATCGCGCCCCTGCACCCTGACGTCCGGGCGCCACACCAGCGTCACACGCTGCCCGCCGAACCCGGAGGTGAAGCGGGCCGGCTCCGACGTGCAGCCAGCCTTGTTCGTGCGCGTACTGCAGCGCCCCGGCGATCGCTGTCGCGAAGCCGACCGCCTCCTCGACGGCCAGCTGCCGCTCGCGACTCAGCTTAGGGATCCAGCAACACGTGCCCGAACCTGAGGAGGAATGTGAAGGACGCCGCCCCCCGTTCACGGGCCGGTGCCGAGCCGCGAGTTCACTCGCGCACTTGGTAGGGAAGGCGCCTAGGGACTCACCACTTTCGTCCCCCGCGGCGGCGTGAACGTCACTTCGTCCTTTGGCACGTCCGCGTTCGGCGTGAGCGCCGTGAGCACCAGCGTCCGCCGCTGACCCGAGTCCTCGATGATCACGACCCGGCGAATCCAGCCTGTACGCTCCGAGATCGCCACGGTCGCTCGCCGGAAGCCGAGGTCGCGGGCTTTCGGAACGAGGGTCACCAGCTCGACCGCCTCACCCGCCACCGTGTCCCGGCCGCCATACGTCGCGTCGTACCGCTCGAGCGGTCGGTCCACGAATTGTGCAAACAGGTTGGGCGTCGCTGCGCCGGAGGTGGGTACCGGCTGTCGGATGACCTGGTTCGGCACCGTGCTCGGTGTGTAGGCCCAGAGCCAGGTCCCGTCCGCCACGATCCGGTCACCCTCGGGCTTCGCGAACCGCATCGCGAACTTGTCCGGCTTCACGAGAAACAGCGTGCCGTTGCTCGTCTCCGGGTCGCCGAGCATGGGATTGCTGATGACCTGTCCGAATTCCGCACGGAGCGACGTGGCGGACGCGTAGGCCCGCTCGGCACGGGCAAGCGCCGCGGGCGCGTCCTGGGCGTGGAGCGGCAGGAAGGGGAGAAGAGGCAGAAGGGGCAGCAGGGGCAGCGCAGCAGCGCGGCAGCGCGGTCGACCGACTCGTCGCGCCGCACCGCCGTGCGACCGTTCCGCCGTTCCGCCGTCCCACCGTTCCGCCGTCATCGGACCGGTGCCGGACTCGGCTCCGCGACCTTCCGCCCAATCGCCTCGGCCACGGCGACGATCTCCCGCATCATCTCGATGAACTGAGCGGGGAACAGGCTCTGCTCGCCGTCGGACAGCGCGCGATCGGGCTGCGGGTGTACCTCGATGATGAGGCCATCCGCGCCGGCCGCGACGGCGGCCCGGGCCATTGGCACCACCTTGGACCGTCGTCCGGTGCCGTGACTCGGATCGGCCACGATCGGCAAGTGGGACAGCTCCTTCACCACCGGGATCGCCGAGAGATCGAACACGTTGCGCGTACTCGGATCGAAGCCACGAATGCCACGCTCGCACAGGATCACGTTCTGGTTGTCCTCGGCCAGAATGTACTCGGCCGACAGCAGCAACTCGGTGATGGTGGCCGCGATTCCACGCTTGAGCAAGACGGGCTTGCCGCTCTGGCCGGCGCGCCTGAGGAGCGGGAAGTTCTGCATGTTCCGGGCGCCGATCTGGATCACGTCGGCGTACTCGGCCACGAGGTCTACGCCATCGGCGTCGAGCGCCTCGGTGACGACAGGGAGTCCGGTCTCCTCGCGCGCGAGGGCCAGCAGCTTCAGTCCCTTTTTGCCGAGCCCCTGGAACGCGTACGGCGACGTGCGGGGCTTGAACGCGCCGCCTCGGAGGAGCGTCGCGCCGTGGTCACGTACGAGTCGCGCCGTTTCGAGGATCTGCTGTTCCGACTCCACCGCGCACGGACCGGCGATCACGGTGATCTCGGCTCCCCCGACTCGCACGCCCCCGGCCACTTCCACCACGGTGGACTCCGGCTTCCACTCGCGCGACACCTGCTTGTACGGTTGCGTGACGTGGATGATCTCCTTCACGCCCGTCAGCGCGGCAAGGCGCGTCGCGTCCACCCGCCCGTCGTTCCCGACCAGGCCAATGGCCGTGCGCTGCGCGCCCGGCATCGGGCGCGCCTGGTATCCCATCTCCTCGATCGTCTCGACGACCCGCGCCACCTCTTCGGGAGCGGCGCCGTGCTGCATCACGATCAGCATCGTTTCATGCCTCGATCACGAAGCGATCGCCATCCTGCGCGGCGGCGATCGGACCCGCGTATCTCGCCGCCGCCCCGCGGGCCGGCTGGGCGGTTTCCATCGGTGGATAGAAGTGCGTGAGCACCAACGACTTGCACCTCGCCTCCCGGGCCAGTTCCCCGGTCTGGGAGGGGGTTAAATGTATCGCCATCGCCCGGTCCTCGGGGAGCGAGCACTCGGCCAGCAGGAGATCGCACCCCTCCGCCCACCTGGCGAGCGTCGGGGTCGGTCCCGTATCCCCCGTATACACCAGCCGACGGCCAGCGTGGCTGACGGCGTACGCCAGGCTCTCCTCGGTATGCTGGGTCCGGGTCCACGCCAGTTCCACGTCGCCGCTCAGCGCGCGACGGCCGTCGGGGGGGAGCTCGATCACCTCGAGCGGATACCCCGGGTCCCGCACCCAGGGACCGTAGGCTCGCTCGAGGTGCTCCAATCGCTCCGCCAGCCCCTCGGGGCCGAGCAGCACGAGCGGGTCGGCCCGAGCGGGCTCGATGCCCCATCGCAGCGCGAAGAGGAAGTGGGGAAGCTCGCCCCAATGGTCCGCATGGAAATGGCTGAGGGCCACGTGGGTGACGGTCTCCCACGGCACGCCGTGGCGGGCTGCGCTCTGCAGCACGCCCGCCCCACAATCGAGCAGCAGGCGCGCGCCGCCTGCTTCGACCCAATGCCCGGGCGCCGCGCGCGCGGCGGATGGCGCCACGGTCCCCGAGCCGAGGACGGTGAGCGCGAACGTCACGGGGTCGTGCCGATGAAGACGATGCGTTTGAAGAAGGCGCCTTCCGGCGTGGTGAGCTTCGCGAGGTACACGCCGGGATTCACCTCGACGCCGGCCTCGGTAGTGCCGTCCCACGCGAACCGCTGGTCGCATCCCGGGTCACCCGGTTCCGGCCGCCCGTAGCGTCCGGGACGAAGCAGCGGGCCAAGGTCGTTCCGCGGCAGTAGCCGGCGCACCGGGAGCCCGCGGAGGTCGAGGATCTCGAGCCGGACGATGCCCTCGACGGCGAGATCGAACCACAGGCAGGTGCCGGGTTGCCCGGTGCTCGGCTGCGGGAACGGGTTGGGGAAATTCTGGTACAGCGCCGTGACCGGCGGGGCCGTGTCGTCCACGATCACGAACGTCCCACGGCTCGTGACCGTCTCGGTTTCGTCACCAAGCCGTGCCGTGACGCTCCACCGGTAGGGGGTGTTGCGCTCCAGGTCGACGGTGGGGACGAAGCTCGTCGCGGTGAGGCTGTCCGCCTGCACTTCGAGCTGCCCGTTGTCCACGCGGGTAACGCGGAGGTCGTACAGGAACGGGCCGGGCGGGGCCGGCGCGTCCGGTGACGACCACTGGAATTCCGGCCGGAAGTCGCGGATCGTCGTCCCTGCGGGGTTGTTCAGCGTCTCCAGGGTGACCCAGGCCGGGACCGCGAGCGCCCCGTCACTCGTGACCGTAGCGACCGCGGAATCCGCCGATGTTGCGGTGAGGCTCCACGCGACGCGGACCCCGCCATGGAGCGCGATCCCCAGCCCGGCGGTGGTGTCGGCGAGCGTGGTGTCGAGCAGCACCAGCCCAAACGCGCTCTCGCGGGTCACCCGCAGACGATACGAGAACGGGCGCGCGAACGCCGGCGCCTCGGGCACGGTCCACGAGAAGCGTGGGGCCACGGCGGTCACCGTGTCGCCTCCCTCGATCATCGTGATCCCGCGCGGGTACGTGGTGGCGCCGGTCAGGTCCGGCCGGCCCCACCCACGCGCGTTGTCCGGCGCGGTGCGCTGATCGGCGCTGAGACGCAATGCGTCACGAACGGCGATCGGGTCGTATCCGGGATGGGCGTCGAGGAACAACGCCGCACCGCCCGCGAGAATCGGCGTCGCGAAGGACGTTCCGTTGCCGCGCCCGTAGGTCACCCCACCCCCGCCCTGCGCGAATGCCACCCAGATGGCGACGCCCGGCGCGGAGAAATCGGGCTTCACGCGGCCGTCGGCGGTGGGGCCACGGGAGCTGAACGACGCCACCGTCCCGGTCGAGTCCTCCGCGCCGATGGCGAGGACCGAATCTCCGTCCGCCGGCGTGATCAGGCTCTGCGTGCCCGGCCCTCCGTTCCCCGCGGCGGACAGCACCAGGATCCCGCGGGCGACCGCGGAGTCGGCGGCCCGCGTCGTGACGGCGACGTCGCCGTTCAGGTCGTCGGGTCCGTATCCGCCGCCGCCGTCGAAGGTAAGGTAGCCGAGGCTCGCGGTCACGACGTGGGCGCCAAGCGAGTCGGCCCATTCGAGCGCCGCTACGAAGTTGTCCTCCTCCAACGGGGTTTCCGACCGCTCGTCCTCCGTCTTGGCCAGCAGGTACGTGGCGTCCGGGGCGATGCCCATCATGGTGCCCGGCACGCGCGCCGCGAGCAGCGACCACACCGCCGTCCCGTGCGTCGAGGCGTTGCCCAGGTCGGCGGCCTCGTTCCGGACGATCGAGTCGTTGAACACGAAGTCGTACTGGGCGCCGATGGTGGCGCCGGCGAACGTGACGATCTCCGTCTCGAAGCCGGTATCGAATACCGCGATCCGCACGTTCGCGCCACGCAGGCCCGCGTCGACCAGGGGGAACAGATTGAGACGCCGGAGCGGCATGGCCGATGGGCCGTAGAGCGAGTCAGCCGCCGCCGTCACGTGCGGCATCGCGGCGGCGAAGGCGGGCTCCACCGTTTCCGGAGCGCCGCCGCGACGGAACCGCGCCACCGGCTGGACTCGTCGCAGGCCGGCGCGCTGGAGCACCGCGTCGAGTGCGGTGGGCGGCAGCACGGCGGAGACCGCGTGAAGCCAACGGCTCGTGCGGCGCACGCCCCCCCCGCGGGCGGCGACCCAGTCCGCGAGACTGTCCAGCGCGAACTCCGGGCGGGCGAAGAGCCAGACCGGATGCAGACTGTCGCGCGCGAGCGCGGGAGCCAACCGGGGGGACACCACCGGGCGCTGTGCCGCCGCGGTGGACGAGCCCAGCGCCAGGAGGGCGGCTGCCAGTAATGCCGGTCGCCTCAGGACCGCTCCGCGGCTTCGCCCAGGCGCACGCCGACGATCGTGGACACGCCGGGTTCCTGCATGGTCACGCCATACACGGCATCGGCGACCTGCATCGTCCTGGGGTTGTGCGTGATCACGATGAACTGGGTCTCGTCCTTGAACTCGCTCAGCAGGCGAATGAACCGCACGACGTTGGCGTCGTCGAGCGGCGCGTCCACCTCGTCGAGCAGGCAGAACGGACTGGGCTTGGCCAGGTAGATCGAGAAGAGTAGGGAGATGGCCACGAGCGCCCGCTCCCCGGACGAGAGCAGGTTGATGCGCTGGGTGCGCTTGCCGCGTGGTGAGGCCGAGATCTCGATCTCGCTGCCAAGGGGGTCGTTCTCGTCGACCAGCCGAACGTCACACTCGCCGCCGTCGAACAACGTGAGGAACACGGTCTGGAAGTTCCGCCGGATCGCGGCAAACGTCTCGACGAACATGGCTCGAGCAGTCAGGTCGATCTCCGCGAGGGCCGCCTGCAGCTTGTCCCGACCTTCCACCAGATCGGCACGCTGCGTCGTCAGGAAGTCGAGCCGCTTCAGCTCCTCGGCGTGTTCCTGCACCGCGAGCGGGTTCACCGCGCCCATCGCCTCGAGCTGCTCGGCAAGGCGTTCCGCCTCCTGGCGGAGCAGGTCGACTTCGCCCTCCACGTCCTCCGCGGCGCTCAGCAGCGCGCTGATCGGCCGATGCCACTCGGCCTCGGCCCGCTCGATCAGCGCCTGGCGGCGTCCTGCCAGCTCTGCCTGTTCCACCTCCGCGCGGTGTCCGCGCTCGGACACCGCGGTGAGAGCGTCACGCACGCTCGTGACGGCGTGCTCCGCGACCGCGAGCGCCGCGTCCGCCGCGGCGACGTCCGTCTCCGCGGTGGCAGCCGCCCCCTCGAGCTCCAGGACGGTCACGCGACGCTCGGCGAGCGTGTCGGTCCACTGCTGCCGCTGCTCCGCGACCCCGACACTGTCCCGGTCCGCGCCGCCGAGCTCCGTCTCCAGGGCCGCGAGTTCCTCCCGGGTCAGGGCCAACTCGGCCGTCGCGCGCTCCTCACGTTCCCGGGCCGCCGCCTCGCGCGCGGAGACCTGCGCCTCTTCGACCTGCCAGTGGACGCGGCGTTCCCGGGCGGCCTCCTGCTGGGCTTCGACTTCCTGGAGGACGGCGCGGCGCGCGGCCAGGCGCTCACCCTGTTGCTGGTGCGTGCGTTCCACGTCCACCGTGTCGCGGGTGACGGTCGTGAGACGCTCCGCGCGCTGCCCCACCCGCTCGCCTATGCGGGTGACCGCGGCCTCGAGTTCGGCGGTTTCACGCTCGAGTCGCTGCAGCACGCGGCGCGCGTCGTCGGCCGCGTTCTGCGCCTCGCGCGCCGCCGCCTGCACGGCCTCGAGCCGCCGCCCGGCATCCTCGAGCGCCGTGGTGGCCGCCACCTGCATCTGGGTCGCGTCATCCTGCTGCCCGGCAAGCCGTGCGACCTCCTCCTGCCGCCGCGCCACATCGGCGCGGATGGCCTCCAGGTCGGCGCGTCGGGCCAGGAGTCCGCCCCCCGTCCCGTCGCCAGCCAGCTCCACCGCGCCGTTGGGCCGCCGGATGGCCCGCCCACGACCGTCGAGGATCTCATGCCCGCCGAGCAGGGCCCGCGCCCACGCCGCCGCGGGGCCGTCTGCCGTAACGGGGAGGTCGCCACTGGTGACCGTGCCCACGGGACCACTGTCCGGGAGCAGCACGAGCGGGCCCGGCGATGCCGTCTCGTGCCACGCTCGAATCGCGGGAATCGCCTCGGTCCGCACCAGGACGGCGTGCAGCCACGCGCCGAAGAGCCGCTCCACCAACCCGGCCTCCGGTTGCGACGCGTGCAGGTAGTCGCTGAGCGGTCCCAGAATGGCGCCGTCCGGAAACCGGTCGC
>JAOUDR010000064.1 GCA_029859185.1 Gemmatimonadota bacterium | reverse complement strand
GGTGGGGCGGTGAGGCGGGGCTGGGGTGGTGAGGTGGGGCGGTGAGGCGGGGCT
Source organism: Gemmatimonadota bacterium (assembly GCA_029859185.1). GTDB lineage: Bacteria > Gemmatimonadota > Gemmatimonadetes > Gemmatimonadales > GWC2-71-9 > JAOTWJ01. Next base: position 9,630 of record JAOUDR010000064.1, on the reverse strand, counting down.
GCCGTGGTGAGGTGGGGTGGTGAGGCAGGGCTGCCGTGGTGAGGTGGGGTAGTGAGGCAGGGCTGCCGTGGTGAGGTGGGGTAGTGAGGCGGGGCTGCCGTGGCGGGGGGGCAGCGGCGAAGCGGGGTTGCCGTCGCGCACCAGCATGAGCCAGGAGGATCCATGGCAGGCTCCATCCGCACTGCGCTCGTCGTCGTCGATCTGCAGCCGGACTTCATGCCGGGCGGCGCCCTCGCCGTTGACGAGGGCGACCAGATCGTCGCTCCCATCCGGGACGTGGTCATGAGCGGTCGGTTCGACGTGATCGTGGCTACCCAAGACTGGCATCCGCGGGGGCACATCTCGTTCGCCAGCCATCATGCGGGGAGGCGGCCGTTCGACGCGATCGACCTGTACGGCCACGAGCAGGTGCTCTGGCCCGACCACTGCGTCCAGGGAACCTCCGGGGCGGCGCTCCATCCGGAGTTTCCCCGCGACTGGGCAGACGCGATCATCCGAAAGGGCAGCGATCCGGCGGTGGATTCCTACTCGGCGCTCCGCAACAACTGGAACCAGTTCGGCGATCGTCCACCGACTGGACTTGCGGGCTACCTCCGCGAGCGCGGCGTCACCAACCTGCTCGTCTGCGGACTGGCGCGGGACTACTGCGTGAAGTGGACCGCCGAAGACGCGGCGGACGCCGGGTTCAAGGTGCGATTCCTGTGGGATCTCACCCGGCCGGTGGACCCGAGCAGCGACGACGCCGTACGCCGGGATCTGCTGGCAAAAGGCGTGAACATCGACGGCTGAAGCGTTGCCGTCACTTCGCGAGTACCGACCGAACCTCCGCCTGGGCCTCGAGCTGCCGGTCTACTTCCCGGCCCACGGCCTTGGCGGCCTGGAGGTAGCGGGTCAGATCCTCGACCGAGCCCGCGCCCGCCCGTAGTTGCATTACGGCGAGCCGCACCCGCTCCAGTGCGGCCACCGTGTTCGTCAGTTCGGGCCCCGTCTGGCCGCGTGCGCGCAGCGCTTCCGCGCGACCTTCCAGCCGCTCGACGATATCCGGCAGCTCGGCAACCCGCTCGCGTTGCGCACGCGGCAGCTCCTCGAAGACCTGCGTGACCTGGCGGCCCATGACCAGCTCCGTGTGATCACGTGACGGGATGACCGCGTGCGCGGGCGGCGTGAGCCCGAGACCGGCCATCTTGAAGAACCACCGGCCGGCTCCCCCACTCCAGAGCTTGTACCACATCGAGTTGATCCACCGCATGAACTTCTTCTGCCCGGTCACGTCCAGCTCTTCTTCCTGGATGCGCATCTCCGCCTGGAGCGCCGTCTGGATGTCGGGGAACGTGTACCCTTCGCGCAGCAATCGACGACCCACCACACCCAGTTGGACCACCATGACGATGGCGAGCCAGTTCACGGCCACGTTGGCCGAACCCGCTCCACCCCCGCCCGAGCCGCCGATCAGCAGCGCGAAGATCACCATCGTGCTGACCTGCGCATTGCGCACGAAGGAGCGAACCAGCGGCGGCGCGCGCATCTCCCGCCCGCGGACGTCGCCCAGGGCCTTGGCCAGCTCGTCGCCGGACGGGAACCGATCTTCCGGCGCCTTGGCGAGACATCGGTCCACGACCCCGGCGAGGTTGGCGGGAATCTCGGAGCGCAGGGTGGGCAGGGACGGCGGTCGCTCACCGACGTGTTTGGCGAGCAGCGCGGGAACGGACGAGGCCTGAAACGGCGCCCGGCCTGTCAGGGCATAGAAGAACGTCGCGCCCAGGGAATAGAGATCGGAGCGCCGGTCCACCATCTCCCCGCTCGCCTGCTCCGGGCTCATGTACCGGGCCGTCCCGATGATCTCCGCGCTCGGGCGCTGCGGACCCACGGTGGCGATCCCGAAGTCCATCACGATGGCCCGGTCGCCGTCACGCTCGAGCATGACGTTGTCCGGCTTGATGTCGCGGTGGACCACGCCCCGCTCGTGCGCATACGCGAGTGCCCAGGCCACTTCCTGCATGAACTGCGTCGCCTGACGCGGACTCAGCGGTCCCACGCGCTCGACGCGCTCGCGCAACGACTCGCCGTTCACGTAGCCCATCACGAAGAAGACGAACTTCCCCTGCTCTTCGACGCTGTGGATTGGCACGATGTGCGGATGCGAGAGTCCGGCGGCGGTCCGCGCTTCCCGCAGGAACTGCTCACGCACGTCCGCTACCTCGGCGAGGTCGGGCGGGAGCACCTTGATGGCCACCAGCCGGTCGAGCGCCACGTCCCGGGCCAGCAGGACGACGCCCATGCCCCCACGACCGAGCTCGCGCTCAATGGAGTAGCGACCCGCCAGGATCTCCTGGAGGGCGAGGAACTCGGCCGTGATGGGGGTGGTCATGACTGGAGCATACTACGGAGAGGCGGTGGGAGGAGTTTCCGGGAGCAGCGGCAGGAGTGGGAGGGGCGGGAGGAGGACGTCTCCCACCCCTCCCTCCACTCCCGCTCCTGCCCCTACGCCGCGCTCTCCATCTTCGGATTGTACTTCCCGTACCGCGCGGCGCTCACGAGGTGCCCGCGGTGCGCGAGCATCTTCTGGCCCGCCGCGACGTTCTCGGGCTTGCCGAGCCACGCCTTGAGGGCCTCGTCCTGGAGCGCCCGACCGTACGAGTATGACAACTCCCAGGGATGGGTACCCATCTTGTTCATCGCATCGAGGTTGGCCGTCGCTTCGGCAGGCGTCTGGCCGCCGGACAGGAACACGATGCCCGGCACCGCGGCGGGTACGGTCCGCATGAAGCAGCGCACCGTGGCCTCGGCGATTTGCCGCGGCGACCACTGCTGGGCCGCCTTCTTCCCGGGGATCACCATGTTGGGCTTGAGAACCATGCCCTCGAGGCTCACCCGGTGCGCATGGAGGTGAAAGAAGACGCTCTCGAGCGTGGTGGTCGTGACCTCCTCACAGCGCTCGCCGGAGTGCCCGCCATCCATGAGCACCTCCGGCTCGACGATCGGGACGATGCCGGCTTCCTGGCACAGTGCCGCGTAGCGCGCGAGCGCGTGCGCATTGGCATCGATGCAGAACCGCGTCGGCATCGCGTCGCCGATCGTGATGACCGCACGCCACTTCGCGAACCGCGCGCCGAGTCTGTAGTACTCGGCCACCCGCTCCCGGAGCCCGTCCAGACCCTCGGTGATCTTCTCGCCGGGGTATCCCGCCAGGTCCTTGGCGCCGGAGTCCACCTTGATGCCCGGGATGACGTTCGCCTTCCGCAGGAGATCCACGAACGGCATGCCCTGCGCGGTCTTGTGGCGGATCGTTTCGTCGAACATGATCACGCCGCTGATGTAGTCCCCGAAGTCGCCGGTCGTGAACAACATCTCGCGGTACGCGCGGCGCTGCTCCTCCGTCGACGCGATGTTGATGGACTTGAACCGCTTCTCGATGGTGCCAAAGCTCTCATCGGCCGCGAGGATACCCTTCCCCTTCGCGACCATCGCCCGGGCGGTCTTCGTCAGATCGTGCTGTGCCATGTGCTGCCACCTCACCAGAGACTAGAGATACGTCGTGCGCGCACCCGGTCACGCCAGGATGCGGAATGATCGTCCGATGTCGCCAAAGCTACCGGACCTCGGGCGGCCCTGCCAGTCACGATGCGCAAGCCGCTCCGAGGCCCCCCGCAGCCGGCGCGAAGCCTGCCCCTGAAACTCGAGGGGCAGAGAGCGACATCTCTCTACCCATCTGCCGCTCTGCCGTGACGGCCGGCGGGTCCGTGCCACCGGCCGTGAGCCGCTCAGCTTGCCACGCGATCCCACACGTGCGTCATGGCAGGCCGCCCCTGATCAACCCCATCGACGGCCTTGGAGCGCACCACCGTGAGCTGACTACTATCCCCGCTGAGTGCGTACGTGGTCGTCCCGGTCCCCCGCGGCGTAGACTGGGTCACGACCAGGGCGCCGTCCACCCATGCGCCACTGACGGAGACCTCGCCGCCCGGCCTCTCGTGGGTGATGGCGCTTCCATCCGTGGGCACGGTGTGCGACCGGTCCCCATCGTGGGAGAACGTCACGGCCGCCTCGGTCACCACGACCGTGAGCTGCACAGGCCCTTCCGCCTGGCACGCCCGCATCCCCGCGTCCGGCGGGCCACCCGGGCCGCCGTGACCGCCCTTACCGCCCGGGCCACTCATGCGTCCGCCCGGCGGGCCGCCCTGGCCCATCCCCTGCCCAAACGGGTGGTTCGGTCCCGTGCCGTCACGCAACTGGTCACGGTCGCGCTGGCCATCTCCCAGCGCGGGGTCGGGGCAGTCCGACAGCTCTCTATTGAACTGCCATGTGCCGCTGAATGCCGCGGAGTTCACCGCCGTTGCGTCGAACTGCGCGGCGGATGCCGGGTCGGCACACCCATTCGCGAGGAGTGGAAGGGCGATCAGGGCAGCCGCGGTGGCCGCGCCGAACAGGATCTTGGTTACCGGCATGGGTTCCTCCCTGTGAAGTGGTGTATGCCATCAGCATCGTCACCGTGGAGGACAGGCCACGCCCCGGTCCCGTTAGCCCTCTAACGCTTTTCGACCCATGCGTGTCTCTTGGTACGGAACCATGACCGACACGCGGGAGTTGGTCCAGCGAGCGCGGGCGGGCGACGCCCGGGCCTTCGAGGAACTGGTACGGGGCCATTATCGGGCCGCGTATGCGACGGCCCGCGCCCTGACCGGGAACGACATGGACGCCGAGGACGTGGTGCAGGATGGGTTCATCAAGGCACTGGAGCGGCTCGACGAGTGCGACCCCGACCGGTTTGCCGGCTGGCTGCTCACGATCGTCCGGAATCGCGCCCACAACGTGCGCGAGCGGGAGCAGGTACGGGCCACCGCCTCCATCGAGGACGTCGAGCCCGCGGGGCCGGACCGGACGGACATCGGCGCGGAACGCGACGAGCTGGGGGCGGCGTTGAACGAGGCCCTGGCGGATCTCTCGCCGATACAGCGGGAGGTCGTGCTGCTCCACGACATGGAAGGGTGGAAGCACCGGGAGATCGCCGAGTCGCTGAGCATGTCGGAGGTGATGGCCCGGCAGCATCTCTTTCAGGCCCGCAAACGGCTGCGAGAGCTGCTGTCGCGCGACGAATTGAAGGAGTACTTGCCATGAACGATGATCGATTGGATCTGAGCCCGCTGGACCCCACGCGGGATCCGGTGCGCTACGAACGCGCGGTGGGTCGCATCATGGACGCGGCGGCGTTGCCGCTGGCCCGACGCCGTGCCCGGCTCACCGCGGTCGGTCAAGTCTCGCGCTGGTGGCGCCCGATGCTGGCGATGGCGGCCGCCGTGGCCATCGCAGCCGTCAGCATCCTGGCGCAGGTCCAGCCGGCAGCTGCGGAGTCCGAGCTTTCCACGAGTCCGCTCGCCGAGGCGATGGGTATTCCGTCGACGGTCGCGACGTGGATGACGAGTGGCACCGCGCCGAGTCCGATCGACGTCTTCGAAGACATCGAGGTCGAGCCATGAAGGACGCATTCGAATCACTGGGGCGCGTGCGCGTACAGGGCTTGCTGCTGCTCGCGCTGGCGTTTGGATCGGGCGTACTCGGTGGCATGGCGCTGGAACGCGTCCGAGCCGTGCGGGCCTGGCGGGCCGTGGCGACGCGCGGGCGACCCGACATGGGCCCTATGGGCGCCGGCCGACTCGCGTTCTTCGAGCGCCTCGGGATCACCGACGCGCAACGCGAGCAGATCCGCGCCATTCTCGAGTCCTCGCGCCCACTTACGGACTCGATCCTCCAGAGTTCCATGCCGCGGCTGAGCGCCATCCATGACTCGGTCCGCGCCGAGATCCGCGCCGTGCTCACCCCGGAACAGCAGGAGCAGTTCGACGAACTGGAAGGCCGATGGGGCATCCGCGGCGGACCAGGGGAGTGGGGCGGCCGCGGCGGCCCACGGCGGGGGACGCCGCCTGATGGCGGGCCACCCGGTGGAGGGCCGCCGCGGTTCTAGACCTGAAGCGGAAGCCGGGTAGACGCCGAGGCGTCAGGCGAAGACGCATGGACGCCGAGATGCCGAGTGGCTGATAGCCGGGAGTCGTGAGTCGAAGGGACCCGCTCGTCTGACGACTTCAAGCTCGGAGCCACTACGCGTCTCGGCGTCTGCGCGTCTTCTGCTGACAGCTCGCCGTCTGAGCGTCTAGCGGGCTAGCCGTCCAGAGAGGGCAGCATCGCCTCGATCCTCTCGCGGTCCGACTCGAGCCAGGGTGGAAGCACCAGGTGCTCACCGAGGTGGGCCGGATCTTCGTCCACCGCAAACCCGGGGCCGTCGGTCGCCAGCTCGAACAACACCCCACCGGGTTCTGAGAAGTACACCGACTTGAACCAAAACCGATCGATCACGGGGGTGGGGCGGTGCCCGGCTGCCAGGACACGCGCTCGCGCCCGGCCGTGCGCCGCATCATCGGGCACCCGGAAGGCGACATGGTGCACCGACCCGCGACCCATGACACCGCGGCCGACTCCCCCCGCTTCCCGGACGTCCACGACTCCGCCTGACGAGCCGCCGGTCGGGACGAACCGGTGCCACTCGCCCACCGACGCCTGGAGCGAGAAGCCAAACACGTCTTCGAGCAACTTGCGGCTCGGGCCAAGCGACTCCTCCCAGAGTCGGACACCGTGGATGCCGCGCACCTGCTTGTCCGCCGGGACCGGGCTTGCCTCCCACGGGGAGAACCGGCGCTCCGCCTCCGTCTCGACGAGCGCGATGGCCATCCCGTGGGGATCCGTCACGAGCAGCGCCCGCTCGCCAAACCGTTCCTCGAGTGGGCCCGAGTGGACCCCGGCGGCGGCGAGCCGTTCCGCCCAGTACCGCACGGCCCCCTTCGGGACCGCCAACATCACCTCACCGGTCAGCCCGGTTCCCAACCTCCCCGCAGGAAGGTGCGGCCACGGGAAGAACGTCAGGTCGGTGCCGGGATTCCCTTCCGCATCGGCGTAGAACAGGTGGTAAGTCCCCGGATCGTCCTGGTTGACGCTCCGCTTCACCAGCCGCATGCCAAGCAGGCCCGTGTAGAACGCGAGGTTCTCTCGTGGATCACCCGCGATGGCCGTAACGTGATGAATCCCGAGTACGTCCGTCATGACTCTCCTTCCCGCCTGATTACGTGACCGCCTGACCGCCTAGCCGCCTAGCCGCCTGCCTCGAACAACGCCGCGACCGCGCCCGCTGGATCCCGAATCACGGCATACCGCCCCGTGGATCCCATGTCGCGCGTGGCTCGCACGATGGCGCCGCCGCGCGCCGTGGCCGCTTCAAGCGCCGCATCGAGGTTCTCCACCACGATGTAGATCATCCACTGGGCCGGCAGCCCCGCGTTTCCGCCGCGTGCGTGGCAGATGCCCGCGACGGGATCGCCGCCGGGCGGCATCATGGTGAAGTCCGCATACCCACCCATGTCGACGCCCTCGTGGGTCCAGCCGGCGACCGCGGCGTAGAAGTCCCGGATCGAGCCCGCGTCGTCGACGGTGAGGTCAATCCAGCCGATGGTCCCGGGCAGCGGCTTGCTCATGGTCGGTCGTCGTCCTCCGGCTCTTCCCCGGCCGGTGACGGGGCGGGCGTGTTCGGGGACGCCGTGGTGTAGGCGGCCGCGGCCCCGTGCTGGTAGACCAGCTCACCGCCAAGCACCCCGGTGCGCGCCGCCGCAGCGAGGCCGGCCACCGCACCCACCAGCGCCAGGAGGCGCGCGCCGCGACCCACCAGGCCCGGGGCAAAGCCGAGCAGCGCCAGTCCGGCGGCTATCCCGCTCACGACCAGGAACCACTCCGCCGCCTCCTCATGCTCGTGGAGCGGCGCCTCGCTCGCGAGCACCGCCTCCACCCGCTCCTCCTCCGACCCGCCCGTGCGGGCCACGAGATAGGCGGTCCCCCAGGTCAAGACCGCTACCAAGGCCACCGGGCCCCAGGTTCGGAGTGGTGCACCATCATGCAGGCGCCACAGGACGAGTGCGGCCAGGAATGGCAGGACCGTGGCGAACACGATCGGGAAATGCACCACGGCCGGGTGCAACGGCTCGGGGAACACAGCGACTCCTTGTGTGAGGTGGAACCTGAACGGCGTGGAGTCTAGTCACCCGACGCCGGATGCGCAGCCCGTTGCCGTCTCGACGCGTGTCCTGACAACACGGTAAGTTCGTGCCATCCCCTGAGGAGGTTCCTCCGTGCGGCTCCGTTTCGCCCCGACGCTGCTGACCGCCGCCCTTGGCGCGGTGGCCCCGCTTGCCGCTCAGGATGGGCTCGCGACCGCGCGGGCGCACCGCAACGCCGACGGGCCCGGGATTCTCCGCCGCTACGCCGCCTTCCTCGCCCTGCCCAACGTCGCCACCGACTCCGCGGGAATCGCCCGCAACACCAGCTACCTGAAGGATCGTCTGACGGCGGTTGGCGTGACGGTGGAGCTGCTGCGCGCACCGGGGGCGCCGCCGGTCGTATTCGGCCGGTTGGACGTTCCCGGCGCCACGCAGACGCTCGCGCTCTACGCACATTACGACGGACAACCCGCCAATCCCGACGAATGGATGCACGGGCCGTGGACCCCGACCCTCTACACGGCCCGACATGATGCCGGCGGCACGCCGCGTGCGCCGCCGCAGGATGGAGAAGCCGTGAACCCCGAGTGGCGCCTGTACGGCCGCTCTGCCGGCGACGACAAGGTCTCGATCGGTGCACTCCTCGAGGTGCTCGAGGCATTCAAGGCTCGCGACGTCCGGCCGACCGCCAACCTCGTCTTCTTCTTCGAGGGGGAGGAAGAGGCTGGATCCCCACACCTGCGCACGTACCTCGAGACGTATCGCGATCGGATCGACGACGTGGATGTCTGGCTGTTCCTCGACGGGCCGGTGCACCAGAGCGGACGGCCGATGCTCGCGTTCGGCGCGCGTGGGACGGCCCGGCTGGAGGTGACGGTCTACGGACCCAATCGCGGTCTCCACAGCGGCCACTACGGCAATTGGGCGCCCGTGCCCGGACGGCTGCTCGCGCAGCTGCTGGCCACCATGTGGAATGCGGACGGCACCGTCCTGATCGACGGCTTCTACGACGACATCGCCCCACTCGGACCGGCGGAACGGGAGGCCCTCGCGCGCCTGCCGGATACGGACGACGCATTGCGGCACGAGCTGGGGCTGGCGCACACGGAGGGAGCTCCGGCGTCTCTCGCCGAGCGTCTGCTGTTGCCTGCGCTCTCGGTGCTGGGGTTGTCCAGCGCGAACGTCGGCCCGCTGGCCTCCAACATCATCCCGGAGACGGCCACCGCCACACTGGGCCTGCGGCTCGTCAAGGGCAACGACCCGCGGCAGATGCTCGACCTGGTGGAGGCACATATCCAGCGCCAGGGATACCACATCGTACGCGAGGACCCTGACTCGGCGACGCGTCTCGCTCACCCGTTGCTCGCCAGGGTCACGAGCGGACGCGGGTACCCCGCGGCGCGGACCTCCATGGACCACCCGATCGTGCAGCGGGCCATCGCCGCGGCGACACTGGTGTCCGGCGACGACCTCGTACTCCTTCCCGGCATGGGAGGGTCGCTCCCGCTCTACCTCTTCACGGACATGCTCGCCAAGCCCGCGCTGATCGTCCCCGTCGCGAACCATGACAACAACCAGCACGCACCGAACGAGAACC
>JAOUDR010000652.1 GCA_029859185.1 Gemmatimonadota bacterium | reverse complement strand
CCGCCGAGGCGGAGCACCGCATCGAACTCCGCGGTCGTCATGACGCCCTCGCCTGACGTGAGCAGGAGGGGGTCGAGCACCGCATCCTCCCGCAGGCCGGAGGCCGGCTCGGCGTACACCGGCGCGCGAAGCCGCTGCAGGAACGCGCGGACCTCGTCGCGGTCGGTTGCATCGAGCGGCCCTACGACCACGAGCGGCCGGCGCGCCGCGCCGAGCAGATCCTCGACCGCGGTGACGTCCGCCCGCGGCTGCGCGCGGCGTGCTGCGGCCGGCGCGAGGGTGGTGGTGGGGACCGGACTCTCCACCAGCGGTTCGTCGAAGCAGATGTTGACGTGCGCTGGCTGGCATCCGTTCCATTCGGCCAACGACAGGCGGTCCGCTTCGTAGGCGCCGTCAAAGACGGTCGGCGCGTAGATCCCGAACAGATCCACCTGCTCGATCGCCTGCGGGCTCCCGGTCCCGCGGTGCGACGGCGGGCGGTCGGCCGTGACGAGGATGAGCGGCACGCCCGAGTAGTAGGCCTCCACGGTCGCGGGCAGCAACTCGGCGGCGGCCGTTCCGGAGGTCGTCACGACCGCCACCGGCGCTCCGCGGTCCTTGGCCCGGCCGAGCGCAAAGTAGGCGGCCGCGCGCTCGTCGAAGAACGAATGCACCGTGATGCCGGTGGCGCGGGCGAGCACGACGACGAGCGGCGCGTTGCGCCCACCCGGACACACGCAGAAGTCGCGCACGCCCACAGCGGCGAGCGCGGTCACGAGATCGGCGGCGCGGTGAACGTTCACAGACCGAGCAGACCCTTCACGGCCGCCCGCTTGAGTTGGAGCTCCGTCCACTCACGCTCGAGCCGGCTCTCGGCAATGAGACCGGCGCCCACGCCGAGTGTCACCTGATCGCCGGTCCACTGGACGTTCCGGATGGCCACGATGACGTGCGCGCGGCCATCCGGCCATTCGACGCCGAACGGGGCACCCAACCGGCCCCGCTCGGCCGGTCCGAGCGTGGGCAGGAGATCCTGCCCGGCGGATCGGGGGGCAACACCCAGCGCGGCCGTGGGATGCAGGGCGTGAACGAGCGACGCGAAGTCTGCCGCGTTGTTGAGCGTCACCGCAATGTCCGTCTTCAGGTGCACCATGGTGGGAAGCCGGACCACGTCGCGCGTCCCCACGACCACACTGCCCAGCGGCGTCAGGGCGGCGACGATATCGTCCACGACCGCGGCCTGTTCACGGGTCTCCTTGGGATCGTCGGGGAGATCCGTCGCACGCTCCTCGGGAAACGTCCCCGCCATGGCCACGGTCTCCACCTGGTGCGGGCCGTGTCGCGCGAACAGGATCTCGGGGGACGCACCGACCATCCCGGCCGACGCGCTCCAGACGGCGTATGCGTGGCTCGGTCCGGGTGCCGTGAGGACCCGCCGGAGCAGGCCCGCCACTACCGCGTCGGGCGACGCACGCCAGGTACCGTGCTCGAGCACGACCGGCACGGCTTTGACGAGCGGACCGCTCCGGATCCGTTGCATGACGGCGGCAAATCGCTGGGCGTAGTCTGCGGCGTCCGGCTCCCGCCAGTCCACCGCCGGGGGCGTTGCCGGTCCGAGGACCTCGCACAGTTCCTCCGGCGTGGTCTCGTGCCAGGCGGCGGGGTGGAGCCACGGCGCGGTGTCCGTCAGCAGGAAGTCCGGCACGTAGCAGGCGAGGCGGCCTGGGTCCCGCGTGGACGACGCCTCGAGCGGCCCCTCACCGACGACGAGTCGGCCGGGCGCGACCTCGAGCAGGAAGCCCTCCGCGGGCAGCGGCATGGTTCGGGTCATCTACGGGGCGGAAATGTAACGGCCGGGCCGGGGCCTTGCGGGCGGCCGCCGCGGGCTGCAGATCACTGGTCCAGCCAAGGGGGGCTCCATGACCGACGAGTTCGAGATCGGGCTCAGCGTCCACGAGCGGCGTACGCAGCAGGAACGGCGGCAGCGACAGGAACGGCGACGGATGGCGGACCGCCGCATGGCTGCGGACCGTCGTGCGCGGTTCGCGCTCGTGTCCATCGAGCGGCGGTCGGCGCCGGAGCGCCGGATTGCGGGCCGGCGCCACAGCGAGCGGCGCGGGGCGGGAGATCGGCGGATCTCGGCGGGGGTGCGGTCGGTGGCGTAGGTGGTGGGGGACGAGAGACAATCGATCTTCGTGTCGGCGCGAGCAACACTCGCGGCTTGGCCCCTGTCAGTGAGACTGACGCGCATCCCCGCCGCTTTGAGCGGCAGGGCCGAGCCGCGGCTCTCAGCCGCGCCTCTTGTCGAGCGGTCAGTCGGACTTCGTGTTGGCGCGAGTGATACTCGCGGCTCGGCCCTGTCAGTGAGACTGACGAGG
>JAOUDR010000649.1 GCA_029859185.1 Gemmatimonadota bacterium | reverse complement strand
GGGTTCATCGAGCCTCAGCCACAGGCGGAGCTTGCCGAGCCAGGCCGGCTCGACGGGATTCTCGTATCCGCAGTGCGGGCAGTGGATGAACCGACACCCGCTGCTCAGCGGACAGGACTGGCACGCTGGCTGACCACGGTCCTCGGCGAACGCCTTGCCGCACATCCCGCAACTCATGGCGGACGTGGCTGTCCCGTTCACACGAAGCTCCGCAGCACGAGGTTCACCACGAATCCTACCCCAAACGCGAAGGGCGTGATGAACGCGAGCATGCCGAAGGCGGTCTTGGGTCCCCGCTCCTTGAACATCATCAGGAACTGGGCCACACACGGCACGAACAGCGTGAGGGTCACTGCGGCCACGGCAATCTGCACGGCGTCGAGCGCTCCGGCCTGGGACAGATCGAACAGGCCGGCCGCGCCGTAGTCGCGCCGGAAGAACCCGAGCAGGAACACGGACGCCGTCTCCGCGGGCAGCCCGAGCGCGCCGAGCACGGGCTGCATGCCCGCCACGACGTACCCGAACAACCCCGTCTGGTCGAGGGCCCAGAGGATGATGCTCGCCAGCAGGAACAGGGGGAGCACCTCGAGGAAGTACCACTGCATGCGCGTCACGGTCTTGAGCAGCACGTTGGCAAGCCGCGGCCGGCGCAGCGGCGGCACCTCCATCTGAAACGGCGCCGAGGCTCCCGGCATGAGCTTGCCCCCGAGCCACCCCACCAGCAGGAACGACCCGGTGATCGCCACCGTCCAGGTGCCCAGGGCCAGTGGCGAGCCGGCCAGCAGCGCCAGGATCACGCCGAGCTGCGCGGAGCACGGCACCGCGAGCGCGAGCAGCAGTGTGGCGAGCACGCGCTCCCGCCGCGTCTCGAGCGTGCGCGTCACCATGGTGGCCATGGTGTCGCACGCGAAGCCCAGCACCATCGGGATCACCGCGCGGCCACTGAGCCCCAGCTTCTTGAACACCCGGTCGAGCAGCAGCGCGAGGCGCGGGAAGTAGCCCGAGTCCTCGAGGATCGAGAAGAACAGGAAGAAGGCACCGACGATGGGGAGGATGATGGCCACCGCATACCGTACGCCGAGCGTGAGGAGACCGTAGTCACCGACGTAGAGGGCTCGCACCGGTTCCCACGGAATCCCGGCGAACAGTCGCTCGAGCAGCGGATTCAGGCGCTGCTCGAACACGACCGTCTCGAGCCAGTCGACCACCACACCGCCGCCGAATACGCCGACGAACTGGTAGAGGCCGAGGTACAAGACGAGCAGCAATACCGGCACGCCCACCAACGGACGGCTCAGCGCCCGCCCAAAGCGGTCCACCCACCGGTGATTCGGTGCGGTGCGGTGCTCGACGACGCCCTCGAGCAGGGCGGTAGCGGCTCGCTGCCGCTCGGCGGCAATCCGATAGGGTGCCGGAGCCCCGAAGCCCGCTACCAGGAGGTCGCGGGCCCGCCGGGCGGCCACCCCGCCATCCGCTTCACCGGCGGACACCAGGGCCTCGATCTCACTGTCGCCCTGCAGCAGGAGTGCCCCCACCGCGGCGTAGTCCGCGCCGTAGGTGCCGCTGAGACGGTTGCGCATCTGCCGGATGGCCTGCCCGACCCCGTTGCCGTACTCGGGGAGTGTCGGCACGGGTCGTTGCATGGCGTCGAGGATCGCGTGCCGCAGCTCGCGCATGCCCGCGCCGGTCACGGCCACCACCGGCACGACCGGCACGCCGAGCCGCTCCGCCAGGGCCGCATCGCGGATGATGACGCCCAGGCGCTCCGCCTCGTCCGCGATGTTGAGCGCCAGGACGACGGGGCAACCGATTTCGAGCAACTGAAGCGTGAGCGGGAGCTGCAGGGCCACGTTCTTCGCGTCGACCACGTGGACGACGACATCGGCCTCGCCCGCAATGAGGAGGCGGCGTGTGACCCGTTCCTCTTCCGTAGAAGGCAGCAGCGAGTGCAGCCCCGGGGTATCGACGACTTCGCACGCCACGGGTCCAATGTGGGCGTGCCCACGGGTCAGCTCGACCGAGGTCCCCGGGTAGTTGGAGACCGCGGCGTACCGCCCCGTGAGGCGCCGGAACAGGCTGCTCTTCCCCACGTTCGGACTCCCGACCAGCACCACGCGCACGAAGCGGTGGCCCGGGTCGGCCACGGCGGCCCCGGCGGTGGGCACGGGAGTGACGGACTCCTCGGCGGCGCGCTCTTCGATGGGAATGGTTCTCATTCTCGATAGTCAAACTACACCCCCCATCGTGAAGACTTCGTGAGGGCGCCAGCAACCTTCCATGCCCCCGCGGACGACCCTTCGTGACTCCCCATACCACCATCCGTGGCCCCCCAAAGCGACCATCCGTGGCGCCCCCAAACGACCCTCCGT
>JAOUDR010000650.1 GCA_029859185.1 Gemmatimonadota bacterium | reverse complement strand
ATCCGTTTGTTCGCGAACGCGCGGATCCGAGACAGCGCCTCCTTGGCCGTGGTGTCCGGGCGGAAGCTCGCCACCCGTGGGTCCATCAGCCCGCCCGCCACGTCGGAGGGGTAGGTCATCAGCTCTTCGAGTTCCCGCGCCGATGCCGGCTCGATCATGGCCAGTCGACTGGCGCGGGCCTCGGGGTCGAGCCGCGCCACGATGGCCGCTGCCAGGCCCGGTTCGAGCGCGCCCAGGACCCGTTGGGTGGCCGACGGTTTCAGGCAATCGATGACCTCGGCGGCCATGTCGCCACGGAGCCTCCCGAGGAGATCGGCTGCCAATAGCGGGTCCTGTCGTTCCAGTAGTTGGGCCACGTCGAGCGCGCGGTGTCGTTCCAGTAGCGGCGCCGCCTCGCTGGGGTAGAGCTGGAGCAGACGGTGTACCAGTGCCTGCATTGCAGGGGGGTTACGTGACATCCCGAGTCTCCTCTCGCTGGTCCTGCGGCGCCGGGCGCGCCGACAGGCTCGTCAGCATTCCCGAAAGCCCCGCCCAGTACAGCTCCGACAGGCCGACGACCGTTGCCACCATCGAGTCGCTGCGGGCGCGCTGTCGCGACGCCTCCGTCTGGCGCACCACCTTGTGGCGGATGACCCCCAGCAGCGTGTCGTTGGTGCCCACCACCGGCAGCACGTCGAAATCGCGCCAGGCGGGATGAACGGCGACGGTCGCGAGGCTGACGTGCGCCTCGAGGCGCACGGGGTCCCGATGCATGAGGTTCAGGAGCGTCTCCTTCGGGCGGGCGGCCATGAGCGTGGTCACATCCAGCACACCTACCAAACGCTGATCGCGCGCGACCACATAGAGGTAGTAGGCCAGGCGCCGATCCGATGCGCGAACCTGCTTCTGGGCTTCGCCGACTGTGATGTCGTCCGGCAACGCCAGCACGCGCGGATCCGCCAGCGCGCCGGCGGTGTCAGGCGCGTACGAGAGAAGGCGGCGGAGGGCGCCGCCCAACGCGTCGGGCAGGCCGGCAAACACGGCCTCCTGACGCTCACGCGGCACGCTCCGCAGGGTCGTGACTGCCGCATCAATCGGGAGCTCGGCCGCGATGCCGGTGAGCACGTGGTCCGTCAGTTCGGCCGTGCAGCCCGCAATCGCCGCCGGCCCCAGCAGCCGCAACACCTCTCCGGCTACGCGGGGCGGTAGCGCGGTGAGGACGGCCGCGGCGTCCCGCGGATCGACGCGTTCGAGGACGCGGGCCGCATCGACGGGATGCGTTTCGGCGAACGCGGACGCCAGCCGCTCGTCGGGGCCCACCCTATCCGTCCGTCACCAGAACGGTCACATCTTCGCTGAAGTGCCTGGCAGGGACCATCACGCGTCCCTGCGGCGTGGAGACGAAGACCGCGGTTGGGGTTGTCTGCACGATCTTCCCTTCGACCCCGGCGACGCGTACCTGCTGGCCTACCTGGTACGCCTGCGCAACGTAGTAGGAGGCGATGACGTTGCTCACGGCCGTGCGGGCTCCGAGCCCGAACGCCAAGGCGGCCCCGGCGAGGGTCGTGCCGGTGACGACACCGACGATGACGATCAGCAGTTGGGCCTTGATGCCGATCTGCTCGAGCGCCACGACCACGGCCACGAGCACGATCGTTCCTTGCACGGTCGTCCCGATGGCCGGGCCGAAGGCGACGCCGGTGCCGGCGGCCGCGCGCGTGACGCCGCCGTGCGCCAGGTTCCCCCCAATGATGCCGGCGAACACGACCACCAACGCGGCCAGCACGTTGGGCAGGTAGTACGCGACACGATTCAGGGAGGCCGTCACGACCGGAAGCCCGACAGTCTCCAGGGCCGCGGCGGCGAAGAACAGGAAGACGACCCAGAAGACAAATGCGCCGATCACGCGGGGCACCTGGGAAGCGGCCCCGCTGGTGGTGATCGCGCCTCGGAGCGACGGGCGACGGGCGAGTCGGTCGAGCACGCCACCCGTCCCACGTCGTCCCCAATACGCCAGAAGACGGCCAAGCAGCCAGCCCGCGAGGACGAGCGCGGATGCCCCGGCCAGGGCTGGCAGCAACCCAACGAGATTGCGGGACGCTTCCTGCAAACTGGACAGCCACTGCTGCACGAGAATCATGGGGACCTCTGGTTGCCGCGAGAGGATCGGTCGCGTCGCGTCAGACGGCCATCCCGGGCGTCGCGTGCGTCCGGTGGCTCGCGTCTGGACTTGGCCGGCTCGGCCCTTCGGGAGGGCCGTCGTCCGCTGGCGCTGGGTTGACGCAGGAGGGCACGCGCCGGACATCCGTGTGCGCTCTTCCGTCAGTGGAACGGTCTGCGTCTGCTATTGCATGTATAGCTGGCGTGGCATGGCCGACGCAAAGGCGTCA
>JAOUDR010000651.1 GCA_029859185.1 Gemmatimonadota bacterium | reverse complement strand
CCTCCCGAGGTCGCGTCCACGCCCGCGGCTCCGGGCAACGCCGATCCGGCCATCGGCTCAAACGTGCAACTGGGGGAGCGCGCCGCGGGTCCAGCGAATCCCTCCGAGCATCGCCAGCGCGACGCCATACACGACCGCGCCGAGCGGTACGGCGATCCACAACGTCGTAATGCCGGTCGCGACGAGGCCGAGGATCATGGCGAGGCCGGCGACACTCGGCCGCCACAGTCGGCCCCAGGCCGTCGGGCCGAATCCGACGTTCCCGGCGAACAGAAACGCCAGCACCAGCCGCGCGATCTCCGTGAGGACGGTGGCGGTCGCGGCCCCCACCGTCCCGTACCGGGGTATCAGCGCGACGTTCAGCACGAGATTCAGCGCGGCCGCCCATGCGGTCGCCCGGAACACGAGGCCCTCGCGCCCGGCGGCAATCAGACCTGCCACCGGTATCCCGCGCACGAGGAGCAGCAGGACGGACCACAACAGGATGGCCAGGGGGGCCGCCGCCGCCGCGTACCCCTCATCGAACACCTGGTTCACGAACTCCGCGGCGAGGTAGGAGCCACCCACCGTGATCGGCAGCACCAGGGCAACCACGCGCGCCAGCGCGGTGTCGTACAGCGCCTGCCGTTCGGCGCGGTCACCGTGGAGCCCGGTGAGCGTGGGCAGCAGCGCGACACCGTACGCCGAGCCGAGGTTGATCAGGAAGCTGACGAGCGTATACGCAGCGGCGTAGTACCCGACGGCCGCGCGGCCGTGGAAGACGCGCAGGAAGATCAGGTCGCTGTTGTAGATGAGCAGCCCGAGGAGGGCGGTGAGCATCAGCGGCCAGGCGCGGTTCATCAGCGGGCGCACCGCCGTCCAGTCCACCGTGACGGGCATCCGGATCGCTGATCGCCCCACCCACCACAGCAACAGGAGCGCGGCCGCCGCGTCCCCGACGAACTGCGCCAGCGGCACCCGCGCCAGGTCCTCGGTTCCGCGCACCAACCCGACGACCCCCACCAGCATGATCGCCTCTCCCGCGGTCCGGGCGATCGCCACCCGCGAGGCGCGCTCCAGCCCGAGGTGGATCCAGCGGGTGCTTGCTCCCGCCATGACAAGCGTCAGGCCGTACACGGCCAGAATCGGCCCGTCAGGTGGCGGCAGCACGACCACGCCTGCCACCACCACGAGCGCCGCGACGACCACCGCGAAGCTCAGTCGCAGCGTGAGGACTGCAGGGGCGATCCGCTCGATGGCCCGACGATCGATGGCGATCTCCCGAACGCCGAGACCGGCGTCAATGCCGAAGTCGACGATTCGGTTGAGGTACAACAGCACCGCGGCCGCGAACCCGATGACGCCGTAGTACTCAGCGCCGAGCCTGCGGGCGATGTACACGGTCGAGGCGAACGCGAGGAGTCGAGCGGCGGCCTCGCCTGCCCCGAGCGCCAGAAAATTCTGCGTGACGGTCTGTGCCGGCGCCTGCGGGAGCGCGCTCACCGTCGGGAGGGGGCGGACACCGATAACGGGGGGGAGGCGCAAGACCCCGACGAAGGCCCGATCAGGCGCCCGTGCGGGTGTGCGCTACGCGGTTGTACACACTGCCGACGAGCCGTCCCAGGGCGTACCCCACGACGAACGCGTAGACGAAGCCGATGAAGCTCCCGAGTACGGTTACGCGATACCCCGGGAAATAGGCCGACAGGAGTCCCAGGTGCTGGCCGACGTCTGGTCCACCCTTGATGACCAGCACGATCGTCGCGATGAAGAGCGCGCCACCGCAGAGCAAGCCGACCGCGATGCCCCACGCTCGCGCGTTCAGGCGGAGGAGGATTTGCTGCATCGAGTCTTCGTTCTGCATCGTACTTCTCCGCGCGGGCTCAGATGTGATCCAGGAATTCCCGGGTCGCAGCCAGCTCCGCCCGGGTACGGGTAACGAAGATCCAGACCGCAATGACGAGATTGCGCGTGAACGCCGCGAACCACCCGGCCACGAATCCGCTGGCGAAGCCCCAGATTCCTCCAACGACTGCGCCGTGAAGTGAGACGGAATAGCCATAGTAGTACTGGCCCAACAGGCTCACGTTCGGCGCGGGCTCCGGTCGGAGCGCCACGTGAACGACGGTGGTGACGGTGATCAACAGGCCGAGCGCCGTCCCGACCGCCACGCCAAACGCGAGTTTGTGCATCGGGGCGAACGCGTGGATCAGGGCGCTTCGGACGCTCTCAGCGCCTGCGTCCGCCGGCCTCATGGGGGCTGCTGAGGGCTTCACGACCCGGTCTCCTCCCTCGGGATCTCCGTGCGGGATCCCTGTTTCGTCTCCGCCAGCCGTGCGACGAGCGAAAGATACTCAGGCACGACGGCGGATTCGGACCACAACTCCGGA
>JAOUDR010000648.1 GCA_029859185.1 Gemmatimonadota bacterium | reverse complement strand
ACTTCGAGTCGAATGTCCCCGAAGGGCTGCGCGAGGCGACCGTGCCGGTTTTCTACGCGACGACGCGCGCCCGGACCGATGACGGCGGGCACTACACGGACGCCGATGGCGGGGGCCTCACCCTGGGCCTTGCCCGCGTGCGCCTGGGCGGGCCCGGCGTCACGTGGGATGCCCTCGTGGCCTCGGATAGGACGAGTACCGTCGAAAGGCCGCGGCCCGGGGCGGTGGAGGAAGTCCGCGAATTCGGGCGCGCGAGCGCGGCCGGCCAGCCGGAAGAGGCGGAAGACCGCTTCGTCGAGGCGATAAACGCCCAGCTTGCCCGCACGCGCACCCGGGAACTCGTCGTCTACGTGCACGGCTACCGCGTCACCTTCGACGAGGTGGCGGTGCAGATGGGTTCCTTCTCCCACTATCTCGGGCAGGGCGCGACGGTCACGTTCCAGTGGCCCACCGGCCAGATGTTCTGGAACTACCTCACCGACTGCCCGCGGGCCGAGCGCTACATTCCGGACATCGAGCGGCTTCTCGTCCTGGTCGGACGCACCCGGGCGGAGCACATCAACGTGATGGCCTACAGTTGCGGCTCGCCGCTGCTGGCCTCGGCGCTCGCGCGGCTTCGTGCCCGCCATCCCGAGCTGGGCCGCGAGGCGCTGCAGCGCCGTTACCGGCTGGGCAACGTGATCTTTGCCGCTTCCGACGTGGACCTGAAGACGTTTGCACGCGAGCACGTCCCGCCGGCGCTGGACCTCGCGCAGCAGCTCATCGTCTATTTCTCGCAGGTCGACCGCGCGCTCGGTTTCTCGACGCTCATTGCCGGCGCCTCGCGGCTTGGCCGGCCGGACATCGCGGACCTGTCGCCGAAGGACATCGAGCGGCTGGCGGCGGACCCGCGGTTCCAGGCGGTGGACGTGACCGGGGTGCGCGGCGCCCACGAGATGGGCGGCATGAAGGGCCACGGCTACTGGTACGCCAACGACTGGATCTCCACGGACGTGACCCTGTCGCTGCGCTACCCCATCCCGCCCGCCAGCCGGTGCCTCGAGAACCGGCCGGCGGGCACGCGCATCTGGCACATCCCCGACAACTATCTCGACTGCGTGTCGTCGCGGCTGCTCGAGGCCTACCCGGAGCTGCGCCGGCGCGGACCCTAGGCCGGGGATCTTCAGCCGCGGATTCGCGCGCCCCTGATCGCGTGCTTCGGCAGCGCGGCGAACGTGCCACCGCTGGATTCCGTCGCTGACAGGGCGATGTACTTGACGCTGGTGACCGGGACGATCAGCAGGCTGCCCTCGGCTTCCACGACGAGATGCTTGCTGGCCAGGAACTCCGCGAGCTTGACCTGCCGGGCAAGGGAGTTCTGCGCCTGCTCGGGAAATTCCAGGTCGAGCTTCGAGCCATCGTTGAAGTGCAGGGTCATCGTGCGAGTGTGTTCCACGGCGGTCTCCCGGGAGATGTCGGCTTCCGGTCAACGATACCAGAGCGGACCGGTGCGAAATGGTTCGCCGTTCCTCCCCCGGCCAGCATCCTGATTTCCGGGACGGCTCTCGGCAATCGGAGGTTGCCCGGACGCCGTGGCCTGCCCCCCACCAAGGACGCCACCACACGGAAGTCGGTAAAGTCCGTGCGATACGCGTCCATGTACTCGCAATGCGGACGTTTGACGACGAGCATCGGCTGCGTCATGGGGTCTCGGAAGCCTTCAATCCGGAGTCCGTGCGGCGGTCCCTTTCCGGAACGACGATAACGGCAATGGCAGGGTTGCGCAGCAGGGAGCCAAATTGAGCGCCATGGTAACGCTTCATCACTGCGTCAGCGCGCGCTCGTTCCGCGCCCTCTGGATGCTTGTCGAGCTTGGGCTGCCCTACGAGTTGAAGATGCATCCTTTCCCGCCGCGCGTGCATGCGCCCGGCTTCCTTGACGTCAACGCGCTCGGTACCGTGCCGGCGTTCATTGACGGCGAGGTGCGGATGACGGAGTCCTCGGCCATCTGTCAGTACCTCGCCTCCCGCCATCCCTGGGCGCGCATGGACGTCGCGGTCGACGAGGCCGACTACGGTGCCTATCTCAACTTCCTGCACTTCGGTGAAGCCACGCTTACCTTCCCGCAGACCCTCGTGCTCCGCTACGCGCACTTTGAGCCGCCCGAGCGGCGACAGCCGCAGGTGGTCGAGGACTACGCAAGATGGTTTCTCGCCCGGCTGCGGACGCTCGAGCCTCTGCTGGAACGCGAGCCGTTCCTCTGTGCGGGCCGCTTCACGGCGGCAGACATTTCGGTGGGCTATGCCCTGCTGCTGGCAGGCCATCTGGGGTTTCATGAGCGGTTCAAGCCGGCGATTCGCAGGTACTGGGACCGTCTGCAGGCGCGAGAGG
>JAOUDR010000647.1 GCA_029859185.1 Gemmatimonadota bacterium | reverse complement strand
CGGGACCGCCGGGGTGGCATCCATGGAGGATGTGGTGGAGACCGTGCTGGGGATGGAGATCGTGGACGAAGCTGATAAGCACAAGGACATGCAGGAACTCGCCCGTGAGCAGTGGGTCAAGCGGGCCCGCCGGCTCGGCCTCGTGAGCGGCGAGTTTACGAGCGGAGGCACCCAGGCGACGCCAGACGCGGGATCGAACGGCCCTGCGGGCTTGCCCGCCCACCCCCCACACAAGTAGTCTCTACGCCCCACGTACCCTCGGAGTCCATCATGCGCATCCCCCTCTTGCTGGCCTTGCTGGCCGGCACCCCCTTGGTCGCCCAGGAAACCGCCCTCACAGTCCCCGTCCAATGGAAGGTGCGGGCGGACCGCGGCACGGTGACCGTGGTCCCCGACGCCGACCTCGCCAATCCGCGCACGGACGTGCGACTCGTCACCATGCCGCCTGGCTGGCACATCACGACCGGCCCGGCCGTGATCGCCTACGACCCGGCCTGGGTGGCAAGCGGCTCCTACCGCGTGGAGATGGAGAGCTTCCTGTTCCCGGGCGAGCGCCAGGAGGGATTCGGCCTGTTCGTGGGCGGTCGGGACCTCGAAGGCGACGACCAGACCTATCTGTACGTCCTGCTGCGGAAGGATGGCCAGCTGCTCGTGAAGCGCCGTCAGGGAGCCGAGACCCCGACCATCATCCCGTGGATGGCGCATCCCGCCGTCGTGCCGCAGACGGAGGGCACCGCGAAGAACGTCCTCGCCGTTGATGTCGCGGCCGATTCAGTGCGCGTCTTCGTCAACGATCGGCAGGTCACGGCACTCGCCCGGGCCAGCTTGCCGACGAACGGCCAGGTCGGGCTGCGGGTGAACCACGCGCTGAATCTGCATGTGACGAGGGTGGAGATTACGAAGAAGCAGGAGTAGAGGGGCAGGAGGGGGAGAAGGGGGAGAAGGGTCCGTGCGAGGGCGTCACACTCCGGTGAAGAAGACGATGCGGGCGCCGGTAGCGGCACTCGAGGACTTTGTGTCCGGCTCACTCAGGTCCGCGACATTCGTTTGCACGACCTGGTTCTCGGCGTGGAGCAAGTGTCGCGCGATGGTCCACAAGTTGGTGCGGGATCGCGGCTCGCGTACGCGATCGTAGCGCACGACTGCCACTGGCCGGCGGAACCGTGCCGCCAGCGCGGGCACCAGACCCTCGAGCGAGAAGGCCACCAGCAACGCGCTCAGCACGTGCGCCGTCCTGGCGCGCCGGCCCGCCGGCCCGCCCGCCCGTCCTTCACGGCAGCACCACCAGCTCGATCGCGTCCAGCAGGTACGCGATCTGCTTGGCGTCCGACGTCACGAACCGGTACGTCCGCGGACCGGTCTTCTCCATCCCCCACACCGGTGCCAGGTTGTCGACGCCCGCGACCAGGGAATCGGGGTACGTGGGGCGCAGCGTGAATTCCACGCGGTACGGCTTCGCCAGCGTGAACGGGACCAGCTCCCCCGCTCGTTCCCGGCGCACCGCCTCACGCGCCCCCTCCTCCAGCATCCGGCGCACGGCCGTCGGGCTGTGGGTGATGGCCGCGGCGCCGCCGAGCGCGGTCTTGACGGTCACCGTTACGACCCGGTCACCCAGGATCTCCCGCACTTCCTTCATCAACTCGTCGTCACCGCTCACCAGCGAGACCGAGACCCCCTGCTCGCCCGCCACCAGTGCGTTGATGCCGACTTCGTTCAGGAACGTCCCGTTGACGCGGAAGTCGGCGAACGCGTAGTTGTGTGACATCACGCCCGGCTTGCCCCACGACGCGTGCATGGCGAGCATCATCATCGTGCCAAACGTGCTGTCGATGCCGGTACTCATGACCATCGGTCGCGGGTAGCCACGGATGAGAATGGCTTCCTGATCGAGCGCCCACGGCAGCAGATTGGCAAACCGGTTGCCGCCGTGCCCCTCGTTGACCACGAAGGCCTGTGCCCCGCCGGCGCGCGCACCGCGGATCGCCGCGTTCGCCTCTTCGGTCAGCATCTCCCGATAGTGGGTCCAGTAATCCGGCCCCGTGCGCTCACGGTAGGCCGGCCCCTCGTTCCCCGCGATCACCTCCTGGCTCTTCACGGCCGAGCCCATGCCCTCCATGTCCACGAGGACGTAGACCCGGAAGCCGGGCTGCGCCGGGATCCGCTTCTCCGCCCCCGGCAGCGGATCCTGCGCGGCGATGGTGGAAAAGGGGAGCAGTGGGAGCAGTGGGAGCAGCGGGAGCAGCGGGAGGTGTCGTTCCCCCCATACCCATCGCATGAACTGTCGGATCATGTGCCACCCCTCCAAAGTGCACGCCTGCCCCTTCTGCCCCTTCTGCCCCTCCTGCCCCTCCTGCCCCTCGCACTCAAATCCCCACC
>JAOUDR010000646.1 GCA_029859185.1 Gemmatimonadota bacterium | reverse complement strand
TGGTATCGGGACATCCTCGGATTCGTCGTGGCCGAGGAGCTGCGGCGGGACGGCGAGGTCGTGGCCGCCCAGTTGAAGGCCGGGAAGGTGCAATTCCTCCTGGAACAGGACCCCGATCCCGATGACCCGACCCCGCGCGGCTACGGTATCCGGATCTACTGCGCCACCCGCCAAGACGTGAATCGCATCGCCGCAGGCATCCAGGAGCGTGGCGGCGTGATCGAGCAGGCACCCGACGACGCGCACGGCGGTCGAGACTTCGCGGTCGTGGATCCCGACGGCTACACGATCTCCGTCTTCTGGCGCGCGGACAGCTAGTGACGCTGTTTGCGGGCACGAGCGGGTACGCCTACAAAGAGTGGAAAGGAACGTTCTACCCGGACGACATCTCCAGCGACGCCATGCTCGGCCACTACGCGTCGCGCCTCCCGGCTGTGGAGATCAACAACACGTTCTACCGGATGCCCAAGGAATCGGTCGTGCTCGGCTGGGCCGATCAGGTCCCTGAGACGTTCCGGTTCGTACTCAAGGCATCCCGCCGCATCACCCACTTTGGACGACTCAAGGGCGTGGAAAGCGAGATTGAGTACTTCCTCCGGGTATCCCAGGCCCTCGGCAACCGCCGGGGGCCGTCGTTGTTCCAGCTGCCCCCGAACATGAAGCTCGATCTCGATCGCCTCGTGGCGTTTCTCGGCCTGCTCCCGCGCGGCTGGCGGGCGGCGTTCGAGTTCCGCCACCGGTCGTGGTTCGACGATCCGGTGTACGCCGCGCTGCGGGCGCACAACGCCGCGCTCTGTATTGCCGACCAGGAAGACGACGCCGCGGCCACGCCGTTCGTGGCCACGGCGGACTGGGGGTATCTGCGGCTGCGCGGCGACGCGTACGATGCGACCGCGCTCGCCACCTGGGGTGCGCGCATCCGGGAGCAGGAGTGGTCGGACGCGTACGTGTTCTTCAAGCACGACGACGCGCGCGCCCCGGCGTACGCGCAATCGCTCCTGCGGACGGCGGCCTAGCCGGCCCAACCTTCCGGGGCGGCGGACCCGCGGACATCAGCCTCGGGCTGTACGCGCAGTTCGGTTGCTTCCTACACGAGGCGATTCCCGCCGTCCCGGCTCCACTGGAACTCGCCGTCCGCGTCTCGCTGCTGAACCCGAACACGGCACTCTCGGACGACGTCGAGCGGGAGGCATCGCTCGCCACCAACCAGTTCTCCGCGGGCCACCGCAACACGCTGACCGCTGAGGTCAGTGGTTCTCTTTTCTCGAAGGCGGCACCCGCGCGAGCGGGTGGCGCGGACGGGTGCAGTGGGATATCTCACACTGGCCCGGCATCCCAGCTGGCGTCCGGACGACTCGGTAGTGCGCCAGTCATCCGGACCACGTCTTTCGATCCGCGCAGAGGCGCAGGGGATTGAGATGGCAATCTCGGAATCGCTGAACATCCTGCACGCAACCCTCCACCTCGCGTCGGCGCTGACCCTGACGACTCCGCCGCCAGCGCCGCAACCGGCGCAACGGGTCAGCGTCCTCGTCTACCTCCTCGACCTCGTGGAAATCACGGGCGCCGACCAGTCGTTCCTCGCCGATGTCTTCATCGCGGCGCTCTGGCACGATCCCGCGTTGGCCGATGCCGGGTCGGAGAACCGCAGCCTGGACCCGGACGAGGTATGGCACCCGAACCTCGTCGTCATCAACGAACGCGCGGCGGCGCGCACCCTCCCCGAGGTGATGAACGTCGACCAGTACGGGAACGTCCAATACTCGATGCGGCTCACGGGCCGCTTCTCCGCGCCGATGAACCTCGCGGCCTTTCCGCTGGATCGGCAGACGTTCAGTGTCTGGGTCGTGGCACCGCCACTGGGCGGTCGCCCGGTCGCGTTGACCCCCGATACGTCATTGACGGACCTGCGAGGCGCGCAACTCTCCGTCAGCGATTGGACGATTGCCGAGACACACCTCGTGGCGAAGGAGTACCGGGCGACGCCCTCGTCGGAGCCGCTGGCGGGGGTGGCACTCGTCGTCTCGGCCACCCGCAACCGGGGCTACTACGTCATCCAGGTGCTCATCCCGCTCGTTGCCATCGTGCTGATGGCCTGGACCGTGTTCTGGATCGATCCGGCGGTGGTCGCGACGCGCGTCGGCGTGGTCGTGTCCACGATGCTCACGCTCATCGCGTACCGGTTCATGCTCGGTAACCTCGTGCCGAAACTCTCCTATCTCACGCGACTCGACTACTTCATGCTTGGCGCCACGAGCATGGTGACGCTGACGCTGTTCGTCATGGCCGGGACCAGCTATCTGGCGCGGGCCGGTCGCGGCACGATCGTCGAGCGGATCGATCGGGTCGGCCGGGTCGCCTTCCCACTGGTGTTCGGA
>JAOUDR010000645.1 GCA_029859185.1 Gemmatimonadota bacterium | reverse complement strand
GTCGGGGACGCTGAGCGTGAGCTTTGCCGGTCCGGGGGTCGCCACCGACGCCGCGCGCAGCGACCACACTCATGCGGTGACGGGGAGCTCGAATACCGCGATTGGGAATCTGGCGCTGCTCTCGAACACGACGGGATTCGGGAACACCGCGGTCGGGAGCCAGTCGCTTGGGTTCAACGAGACCGGCAGCAGCAACACCGCGTTCGGGGATCAGGCATTGTTCCAGAACGTCAGTAGCGTGGACAACGTGGCATTCGGTCGCAACGCGCTGCGCGTGAGTACCGAGGGCGGAAACTCGGCCATCGGGGCGCACGCGCTCCTCGCCCTCGCCACAGGTGAAAACAACATCGCCGTCGGCGCCAACGCCGGCGCGAACCTCACGGGTGGCAGCCTCAACATCTACATCGGCCATCCGGGGAACGCGGCGGAAGACAACGTCGTTCGGATCGGGACGACCCAGGCCGCGACGTACCTGGCCGGTACGGTCACCGCCGCCGCATTCGTGGGCGACGGCTCGGGGCTGACCAATCTCCCGGGGGGAGGCGGCACGGCGAGTGACCTGGCGTGCGCGGCCTGCGTGGACCCCGCGGACCTGGCCGACGCGGCGGTGACCGCGGCGAAGCTGGCGGCGGCGGCCGTGGACCTGTCGCATCTGACGTTCGATCCGGCCACCCAAGCGGAACAGGACGCCCTTGCGGCGGGGCTCGCCGCGGCCGGCACGATCAACGCCGCCGCCAACCCGGTGGACTGGACGCAGCTGAAGAACGTGCCGACGGACTT
The DNA here is from genome assembly GCA_029859185.1 of Gemmatimonadota bacterium. Lineage (GTDB taxonomy): Bacteria > Gemmatimonadota > Gemmatimonadetes > Gemmatimonadales > GWC2-71-9 > JAOTWJ01. Next base: position 1,602 of record JAOUDR010000645.1, on the reverse strand, counting down.
CGCCGATGGGGTGGACGACGGCGGCGGCGTGACTGATCATGCGGCGCTCACAGGCCTCGCCAACGACGACCATCCGCAGTACCTGCTGGCGGGTGTGCGCAACGCGACCGACGGATTTGCCGTGACGGGGACACTCGGCGCGGGGACGATTCCCGTGACGGGAGCGGGCGCGCGGCTCATGTGGTACCCGGCGCAGGCGGCATTCCGCGTGGGCTCCGTTAACGGAACCCAGTGGGAGGGTGCGAACGTCGGCGCATGGTCCATCGCGATGGGCGCGAACACGACCGCGAGCGGCGGCCGCGCCACCGCGCTGGGACTGATGACGACCGCGAGCGGTGACCAGTCAACGGCAACGGGTTCGGTTACGGTTGCGAGCGGCGAGGGCTCCACGGCGATGGGCATCAGCACAACCGCGAGCGGGCAGTCCGCGACGGCGCTGGGCAGTGCCACCACCGCGGGCGGCCAGTCCTCCACGGCAATGGGGCAAGGCACGACCGCGAGCGGCGACATCTCCATGGCGCTCGGTGACGCCACGACCGCGAGCGGTGTTGCCTCCACGGCGATGGGTACCAGCTCGACCGCGCAGGCATACGCCTCACTCGCGATCGGGCGATACAACATCCCTGCCGGCGACCAGGCCCAGTGGCTCGCCACGGACCCGCTGTTGGTGGCGGGGAACGGCGCATCGCCAGGCACGCCGTCCAACGCGCTTACCCTGTACAAGAACGGCAACCTCGACCTGGCCGGCACGCTCACGGCCGCCGCGTTCGTAGGCGACGGCTCCGGCCTCACCAATCTGCCGGGTGGCACGTCGAACGATCTGGTGTGCGGGGGCTGCGTGGACCCCACGGACCTGGCTGACGCGGCCGTGACCGCGGCGAAGCTGGCGGTGGCGGCGGTAGACGCGTCGCACCTGGCATTCGATCCGGCGACGCAGACGGAGCTGGACGCCCACGCAGCGTCCGGCGATCACGATGGACGCTACTTCACGGAAACCGAATTGAACTCGGCCGGCACGATCAACAACGCCGCCAACCCAGTGGACTGGACCCGGCTCAAGAACGTGCCGACCGACTTCGCGGACGGGGTGGACGACGGGGGTGGCGTGACGGACCACGGTGGGCTCACCGGGCTGGCGGACGACGACCACCCGCAGTACCTGCTGGCGGGCGTGCGTGACGTGCCGGGCGGGTTCGCAGTCACCGGGACCTTCGGCACGCCGGGAACGCCCCCCCCCACAACGGGGGCGGGTACGCGGCTCATGTGGTACCCGAGTTTCGCCGCCTTCCGCGCGGGCAGCGCCGAAGGCGCCGAGTGGGACATTGCCAGTGTCGGCGGCCATTCCGTCGCGATGGGCTATAACACGACAGCAAGCGGGGGATTCTCCACCGCACTGGGATCGAGCACGATAGCGAGCGAGACCTTCGCCACAGCGCTGGGGGTTAGCACGAGGGCGATGGGTCGGGGCTCCACGGCAATGGGGCTAGGCACCACCGCGCAGTCCTTCGGATCGCTCGCGATTGGGCGCTACAACCTCCGGGCTGGTAACTCGACCCAGTGGATCGACACGGACCCGCTCCTTGTCGCCGGGAACGGCGAGAC
>JAOUDR010000644.1 GCA_029859185.1 Gemmatimonadota bacterium | reverse complement strand
TTTTACGCGGCGCATCTCTATCTCTCGATGGCGGCGTACTTCGAGGACCAGAACCTCCCGGGTTTCGCGGCGTGGATGCGCTTGCAGAACGAGGAAGAGCGGGCACACGCCATGCGGCTGTTCAACTACCTGATCGATGCCGGCGGCCGGGTCCGGCTGCAGGCCATGGACGAGCCGCCGACGGACTTTGGTGGCCCACTCGAGGTGATGAAGGCGTCGCTCGCGCACGAGAAGAAGGTCACGGCCTCGATCCGCAAGATCTACGAGCTGGCGGACAAGGAGAAGGATTACGGCACGCAGTTGCATCTTCAGTGGTTCATCGGCGAGCAGCAGGAGGAGGAGAAGAACGTGGGTGACGTGATTGCGCAGTTGGAGCTGGCGGGTGACAACAAGGTGGCGTTGCTGATGATCGATCGGGAGCTGGGGGCGCGGCAGCCGGAGGCTGCGGCAGAGGCTGACTGACCCAGGCGGGCTGGCGCTCGCCTCACCCTCAGGAGCGCGGCGGCGCGCGGGGCGTCACGCGAATCGGGGCGCCGTTGGGCGTCCCGCCGCGCCTGTCCAAGTGGGGAGTCGTGCGAGTCCCGGGGGGGCACCGGCAAGGTGGTCCACGGTGCTGCCGCGTGCCTAGAGGATCAGGCGAACCCCGCCCAGATCCTCCACACGGTGCGGGAACCGGTCGCCGGGCGTTCCGATGAACATGTAGTTCTTGTCGACATTGAGGCGGCGTGCGAGGTGCTCGATCAGCTCCGGGCCGAACGTGCCGTGCACTGCCAGGAAGTCGATCCGCAGTTGCGGGTACAGCTTGTCCACGGTCTGGAGATCCTGCGCGAGGCCGGGCGGGATGTCGGCCTCCTGTTGATACACGTGCACGACCTTCATCCGATTCGTGACTTCGTTCTTGAGGACGTACAACGCCGCCTTGTTGAGCGTCGCGATACCATCGCCCTTGGTGAAGTAAACGACGGTAAGGCTGTTGATCTCCTCGATCTTCCGGAACAGCGTGGTGCGTACCCACTCGTTCATCCGCGTCACCCGCTCGACGATGGCTCGCGAGATCCACAAGCCGAGCTTGAGTAACTCGATCCGCAGGAACATCAAACCGACCGCGGTGACGGCGACGAGGAAGTAGAGCGCGAAGACTTCGACGTTCAGTGGGTCGATGAGGATGTTGCCGACCAGCCCGATCAGCACCGCCACCAGTCCGACCGTGACGGCCGGCCAGCTGGCGCGCTCCGTCCGCGGTAGCCGGGCGCGCGTGCGCTTGAGCAGCATGTTTCCCACGGCGAAGAGCGCCATCACGCTGAGGAACGACAGCGTGTAAACCCCGGCGAGCGTCTCGATCTTGCCATGCGTGGCGAACAGGATGGACGTGCAGAGCGCGAAGAATCCCAGGATGATCCAGTGGTTGGTTTTGCGCCACGGATTCTCCCGGAGTAGGTGCTGGGGGAGGCAGCGATCGAGGCTCATCCGCCGCACGAGACCCGTGACGCCCACGTAGCTCGTGAGGACCGCGCCTGACAAGACGAGTACGGCGTCGAGGCTGACCCACCAGCCGAGTCCGGCCCCCACCGAGCGCGTGCCCATCGTGGCGAGGAGGTCCGGCGGGACCCCCCGGATCTCCGCCAGGGGGAGGAGCCCGAGCGCGAGCAAGCTGATGAGTGGGTTGAAGATGGCCACCGCGACCCACATGTTGCGTAGCGTCTTTGGGAAGACGCCCTTCTCCTGCTCCTCGATGAAGTTGGCGGAGCTCTCAAACCCGCTGATGCCAAGCATGGCGGCGGCAAACCCGAAGAACAACGCGTACCCTAGGCCATGTGGGTCCGGCAGCGTCCAGTTCTGGATGAGGAGCGCCGGGTCCCGCACCACCGCCACCCCGGCCGTGGCGGCCAGCACGGTCAGCGTGACCATGTGAATCACGAAGATGCCCAGCGCCACCGTGGCGGATTCCGTGATGCCGAGGATGTTGAGGAGCGCGAAGAGTCCGAGCAGTACCACCGTCGCGGCCATGACATCGAGGTTGGCCACGAGATTGGTCGCGTAGTGTATGGCCTCGTTGGCGCTGATCACCGCGGTCGCGATGTACGAGAGCAGTGTCAAGCACGCGGCGCCGGCCGCAAGCTTCTTGTTGGTCGTGTTGAGCAGGACGGTGTAGGTGCCGCCGTTCAGCGGGAGAGCACTCCCTACCTCGGCGTAGATGCGGCGGAACAGGTAGAGGACACCGGCGACGATGAGCAGGACGATTGGGGCAAGCGCGCCGGCATAGACGGCGGACAGCGCGGAGACGTAGAGGACGCTGGATGTGATGTCGTTCCCGCAAATGGCAGTGGAACGCCACTGGCCCAGCATGTGCTTCTTGTGTTGATCGAGGCGGCGGACCTCGGTGGGACCG
>JAOUDR010000643.1 GCA_029859185.1 Gemmatimonadota bacterium | reverse complement strand
GGGGTGTCGCTGGGCTTCGAAGGTGAGGGGTTCCCCGACCGTCCCGGGTTTGCCCTCGTCCTCGTGGACGACTCCTCCGAGGTGCTGCGCGGGGTGCTGATCTTCGAGGCCGACGGACCCGCGGACTACCCCCAGATCGGCACGATCTCGAGCGCCACGAGCACGCTTCCGCTCTACGCCATGCGGGTCAACTGGGGGCGCGTGAGCAACGAACGCTGTCCGCTCTTCGCCGCCAGCGACTCGACCAGCCGATGACGGCGGGCCCGCCGGTGTCTCGGAGGCGTCGGGTCCCCGGATGACGGACGTCACCCCTTCGGCCCCCCGACCCTCCGTCGGTGCGCTTGCGGCGCTCGGGCAGGGCATCGCGGGTGCCCGCACAGCCGAGGAGATCGGGGCACAGTGCCTCAGCTATCTCATGGCGATCACGGGCGCCAATCGCGCCGCCTTCGCCATCGCCGGGCCCGGGGGCGCGATCCAGTGCGTGGCGCGCGACGGCCCCCCCGGCCAGGTGGAGGATCGGATCCTGCTGGAGCTGGCTGCGGAGGCCGGGCCGCTCACCATGTCCGGGCCCGGCCTGGTGGACCGGGGCGTGGCCCTCGGTGAGTCGATTGGCTCGTGGATCGGTGTTCCCCTCACGGCCGGCGACGATGTGGTCGGCGCCATCAGCCTCGCGGCGGACCGCGCGGGCGCCTTCAGCCCGAACGCGCTGCCGGCGTCGCTCGCGGTCGCGTCGCAGGCGGCCGTCGCCCTCCACAACACCCAACTCCTGCTCGCCCTTTCACTCGGCAAGCGGGAGTGGGAACAGACGGTCGATGCCATTGCCGACGGCATCTGCGTCCTCGATGGCCGCGGCATCATCCGGCGAGCCAATCGGGCATTCTGCTCGCTGGCCGACATCCCGGTGACGGAGGTCGCGGGCCGCCCGTGGGTGACCCTCGTGCCGCCCACCTGGGCCGGCTCGTTCCAACAGGTCATCGACGCGCCGGACGCCACATCGAGCACGGAGCTGCGCGCCGGGGATCGACTCTTCGCGCTGACCGCGCTGCACCTCGCCGATGCGGGCCTGGCGTCCGTCGTGCTCGTCGTCGCCGACCAGACCGAGAAGCGTCGGCTGCAGGAGCAGTTGCTGCAATCGGAGAAGATGTCGGCCATCGGCCAGCTCATCGCGGGGGTCGCCCACGACCTCAACAACCCGCTCGCGTCGGTCGTGGGCTTCGCGGACTACCTGGTGGAGGCAAGCGAGCATACGCCCAGGGAGATGGTGGAGCCCCTCCGGGCAATCCAGCAGGAAGCCGAGCGCGCCGCCAACATCGTCAAGAACCTGCTCAACTTCGCGCGGAAGCAGGAAGGCCGGCGCCAGGTCAAGCCCGTCGAGGAGATCCTCGCCGCCACGCTGTTCCTCCTTCGGGCGCAGCTCATGACCGCGAAGATCGAGGCCGAGGTGGACGTGGCGCCGGGCGTGCCGCCGGTGTGTGTCGACGTGAATCAGATCCAGCAGGTGTTCGTGAACCTGATCGCCAACGCGGCGCACGTCATCCAGAGCAGCGGGATCGGAAGTCGCATCGTCATCCGCGCGGTGAGCTGGCTCGACGGTGTGGCGGTCACCGTCGAAGACGACGGACCCGGCGTCCCGCCCGACATGGCCCGCAAGGTGTTCGAGCCGTTCTACACGACCAAGCCGGCCGGGGAGGGAACGGGACTCGGATTGTCCATCTGCCAGGGAATCGTCAAGGAGCACGGTGGCCGTCTCACGTTGGTCTCGACCCAGCGGCGTGGCGCCGTCTTCCAGGTGGAGCTGCCTGCCGGCCCGGCACCGGCCCCCAGCGCCCCGGCACCTGCCGCAGCCCCGGTCCGCCGACTCCGGATCCTGGTGGTGGACGACGAGCCGCACATCCAGCACTACATGCGGGCCACGCTCGAAGCCTGGGGCCACGCCGTCACCGTCGCGCCAAACGGTCGCGTTGGCCTCGAGCAGGCCCTCGCGACGCCGTTCGACGTGATCATCTCGGATCTGCGGATGCCCGAGCTCGGGGGGCGGGAGATGTTGGAGCAGTTGCACGCGCGGCAACCCGCGGTCGCCGACCGCGTCGTCTTCAGCACGGGTGACACGGTGCGGGGCGACACCCTCGCCTTCCTCGAGTCGCTCGGCCGTCCCCACCTCCGGAAGCCGTTCACGCTGGTCGAGTTGCGCGCCGCCATCGCCGACGCCGTCCGTCGAGCGTCCTGAACCGCACGCATTGCCTGGGCGGGCAGGGTCCGGCGACATTCCAACCCCGGGGAACCCTGGGGGAGGGCAGAATGTAGAATGCAGAGTGCAGTCAGCGTTCAGCATTCGCCATTTTGCACTCTCACTCTGCACTCTGCACTCTGCACTCTGCATTCTGCACTCGTTTAGC
>JAOUDR010000642.1 GCA_029859185.1 Gemmatimonadota bacterium | reverse complement strand
AGCCGCTGCTGCCTCCCAGCGCGCATGCCGCCCCCTGACGTCTCCCCGTATCCGGAGTAGAGTCGGTCCACCACGGCCATCCCTTCGATGACACGCCCAATCACGGCGAACCCCTGGCCGTCGTTGCGCGCGTTGTCCCGCAGGTTGATGTACAGCTGGGTCCGGCGGTCGTCCGGCCCCTTCATCGCGAAGGCCACCGTACCGCGGAGATTCTCTTCTCCCTCGGGGTCATCGGGGAAGGTCCGGTCCTGCCAGACGCGGGTGACGGCCGGGTCGCCGGGAATCCCGAACTGCGCGATGAAGTCGGGCACCACGCGAAAGAACCGCGAGCCGTCAAAGAAGCCGGCACGCACGAGGTTGTGGAACCGGTCGGCGCCGCGCGGGGCCCACGCGCGGTGCACCTCGATCACGAACGGTCCCTGGGTGGTTTCGAACCGCGCCCGGAACAGGTCCGGTGCGCGGACCTCCCAAAACTCGTGCTCCGGATGCAGGAGGATGTCTCGATCGTGGGACGCGGGGGTCGGGTCCGGCCGCTGACACGCCGCCAGCATTGCCGGCACGAAGAGCAGCACCATTCGCATGGCGGGAGTCTGGGGGTTGGCAGAGCCACCGTCAACGGGCGGGCGGGCAGGCGGGTAGGCGGGTAGGCGGGTAGGCGGGTAGGCCGGCGGGCTATCGGCCGCTGGACCTGGCGCGCAAGTTAGAATCGAGCATTGCGCACACCATCGAGGACGTTGCCATGCATCGATCGATCCGAATCGCGCTTGCCATCGCCGTATTCGCTCCTGCCGCCGCCACCGCGCAGCGCTACGCCGATGCCAGCGGGCGTTTGCGCATCGCCCTCGCGCAGCAGCCGTTCTCCCCGAACGGCGTTTCGCGAGGACCGGGGACCATGGCTACCGGTGGCATCCGGGAGATCCTGGAAGGGCTGGGGGCCACCGTCCGCGTGCAGGAAGCCGGCCTCACGGCCGAGCAGGACACCGAGTACGGAGGGTGGAAGCGACTGGGGATGGCGCTCGGACACTACGCCGACCTCGTGGCGCAGAACGAGCGCGACGGGTATTTCACCGTCGGCCTGCTGGCGACCTGCCCCTCGATGCCGGGGCTGGTGGCGGGCCTGCAACGCTCGGGACCAACCGAGCGGCCACTGCGCATCGGCATGCTGTGGCTCGACGCGCATCCGGACTTCAACACGCCGGAGACCACCCGCAGTGGATCGCTGGGCGGCATGCCGGTGGCCGTCGCCACGGGCCGCGCCCTCCACCGGCTGCGGCTGGACGCTCGGCTCGATCCGCCGATGGACGACACCCACATCGTCATGGGCGGCGTACGGGAGGTGGATCCACTCGAGCAGGACCTGCTCGACAGCTCGGCCATCCGACAGGTCAGCGTGGACGACCTGCGCACGATGGCACCGGCGGTCTTCGCCGAGCTGGACCGTCTGAGCCGTCAGACCGACAAGCTCTACATCCACATCGACATGGACGTGCTCGACCCCGTCGAGGTCATGGGACATCAGAACAAGGTGCCGAATGGCCCGACGAGCGTTGAGCTGGCTGCCTTGTTCGAGGAGATCTTCCGCCGGTATCCCACCGCGTCCGCCATCGGCTTCGCGACGATCCCGGCGACCGACGAGGGCGGCCGTTCGCTGGCCGCGCTGAATCGCATGATCGCGGGAGCCATCCGCGGCCTGGCCGCGCGAGAAGCCGGAAGAGACTGAGTAGTCTCGCCCACAGAGGATCCTGCTGAAGCAGGCCCTCGGCCACCACCTGTCGCCCAGGCGACCCTTCGTGCTTCCCGTCCTCTAGCTTACCTGCAACACCGGCTCCCCCAACACCTCCATCCGCGGCTCGATCCCCAATCCGGGTGCCGTCGCCGCGCTCATCCGGCCCTGCCGTCGCTGTGGCGCGCCCTCGGCGGTGCTCACGGTCACGTAACTGTTGAAGTCGGTCGCCGTGAACAGCAGCTCCGGCGGCGTGCTGTGCGCCAGGTGCGCGATGGCCGCGGTCGTGACATCACCACCCCACGAATCTTCGAGCGTCATGGCAATGCCGAGCGACACGCAGAGATCCCGCACCTGCCTGGTCTTGGTGAGGCCTCCGAGTTTGCTGATCTTGAGGTTCACCACGTCCATCGCCAAGTCGGCGTGCCCGCGGAGGAGCATGTCGAGACTGTCCATTGACTCGTCCAGCACGAACGGATGGTCCGTGTGGTGGCGCCGCACGGAAAGGCACTCCTCGTAGGTCAGGCACGGCTGCTCGATGTACACGTCCACCTCGCGCACCGCGCGGCACACGCGCGCCGCCTCGTGCCGCAACCATCCGGTGTTGGCGTCCGCGATGAGCACGTCGCCCGGCGTGAGCACATCAGACACGGTGTGGATCCGCGCGATGTCCTC
>JAOUDR010000641.1 GCA_029859185.1 Gemmatimonadota bacterium | reverse complement strand
GTACTCGCCCCTTTCCGTCGGCCTGATGGCGCTGTCCCTGTACGCCGTCAACGAGGGCTACATCGACGCGGTCCCGGCCAACTCGGTGGTGGCCTACGAGACGGCCCTGCACGCCCACGCCAGGGCCAAGTTCGGCGCGATCATCGACAAGATCAGCGAGAAGGGCGATTTCAACGACGAGATCGCCGGCCAGCTGAAGCAGATCTGCGAAGACTTCAAGACCAACGGGACGTATTAGGGGACAGACTTAAGTCTGTCCCCTGGAAAGCATCATGGCTGGCGCAAAAGAAATCCGGACCAAGATCAAGAGCGTGAAGAGCACGCAGAAGATCACCAAGGCCATGGAGAAGGTGGCGGCCTCCAAGCTGCGCCGGACCCAGACGCGGATGAACGCGGCGCGCCCCTATGCCGACAAGATCCGGCAGGTCGTGGGCAACCTGTTCCAGGCCAATCCGGAGTACCGGCACCCGTTCCTCGAGGAGCGTCCGGTCAAGCGCGTCGGGTACATCGTCATGTCCACCGACAAGGGCCTCTGCGGCGGCCTCAACGTCAACGAGTTCCGGCGCCTCCTCGGCGAGCTGCGCCGGCACGAGGCCGAGGGCGTCGAGGCCGACCTCTGCCTGATCGGCGCCAAGGCCGTGCAGTACTTCCGCCGGCTCAAGGTCAACGTGGTGGCCGCCACCACGAACCTGGGCGAGAACCCCCATGTCGCCAGCCTGATCGGTGCCATCACGGTCATGCTCGACGCCTACCGGGAGGGCAGGATCGACCGCCTGTACCTGGTCTACAACGACTTCATCAACACGATGAGCCAGCAGGTGGACATCCAGCAGCTGCTCCCCGTCGAGGCGGTGGATGCCAGCGAACTCGCCCAGACCTGGGACTACATCTACGAGCCCGGCGCCTCGGAGCTGCTCAACGACGTGCTCACCCGCTACATCGAGACGCAGGTGTACCGGGGCATCGTCGAGAACGTGGCCTGCGAGATGGCGTCGAAGATGGTGGCCATGAAGGCGGCCACGGACAACGCCGGCAAGCTGATCGGCAACCTCCAGCTGGAATACAACAAGGCCCGGCAGGCGAGCATCACCCAGGAAATCTCCGAGATCGTCGGCGGCGCCGCCGCCGTCAGCGGCTAACGAACTGTAGGAGCGCCTTCAGGCGCGACCATTAAGGAAACGGCTATGAGCAACGGCAAGGTAGTACAGGTCATCGGCGCCGTGGTGGACGTGGAGTTCCCCCGGGACTCCATCCCCAGGATCTACGACGCACTCCGCATCGAGAGCGCCGATCTCACCCTCGAGGTGCAGCAGCAGCTGGGTGACGGCGTGGTCCGCACCATCGCCATGGGCGCCAGCGAAGGCCTGAAGCGCGGCCTGATGGCCACCAACACCGGCAAGCCGATCTCCGTGCCCGTCGGCGTGAAGACGCTCGGCCGCATCATGGACGTGCTGGGGCGCCCGATCGACGAGGCCGGCCCCATAGGCAACACCGAGAGCTGGCCCATCCACCGTGCCGCCCCGAGCTACGAGGACCAGGCCAAGTCCATCGAGCTGCTGGAGACGGGCATCAAGGTCATCGACCTGATCATGCCGATTTCCAAGGGCGGCAAGATCGGCCTGTTCGGCGGCGCCGGCGTGGGCAAGACCGTGACGCTGATGGAGCTGATCCGCAACATCGCCGTCGAGCACTCCGGCTACTCGGTGTTCGCCGGGGTCGGCGAGCGTACCCGCGAAGGCAACGACTTCTTCCACGAGATGAAGGAAGGCGGCGTCATCGACAAGGTGGCCCTGGTCTACGGCCAGATGAACGAGCCGCCCGGCAACCGCCTCCGCGTGGCGCTCACCGGCCTGACCATGGCCGAGTTCTTCCGGGACGAAGGCCGCGACGTGCTGATGTTCATCGACAACATCTACCGCTACACGCTGGCCGGCACCGAGGTGTCCGCTTTGCTGGGCCGCATGCCCTCCGCGGTGGGCTACCAGCCTACATTGGCCGAGGAAATGGGCGTCCTGCAGGAGCGCATCACTTCAACACGCACTGGCTCGATCACGTCCTTCCAGGCCATTTACGTGCCGGCCGACGACCTTACCGACCCGTCGCCCGCCACGACCTTCGCCCACCTGGACGCGACCCTCGTGCTCTCCCGCAACATCGCCGAGCTCGGCATCTACCCGGCCGTGGACCCGCTGGACTCCAACAGCCGTCTGCTGGACCCCAACGTCATCGGCCAGGAGCACTACGACGTGGCCCGCTCGGTGCAGGCTGTTCTCCAGCGCTACAAGGAGCTGCAGGACATCATCGCGATCCTCGGCATGGACGAGCTGTCGGAAGACGACAAGCTGTCCGTGTCGCGGGCCCGCAAGATCCAGCGCTTCCTGTCGCAACCGTTCCACGTC
>JAOUDR010000640.1 GCA_029859185.1 Gemmatimonadota bacterium | reverse complement strand
AAATCGCTGCGGAGCACGGTGTGGATCTCGCGCAGATTCCCGGCACGGGGCACGCCGGCCGCGTGACGAAGAACGACATTCTCTCGTATATCGAGAGTGGTGGGCCTCCTCCCACTCCTCCCACTCCTGCCACTTTTGCCACTTCTGCCGCCCCGCCGAGTGCCGCGAAGGTTGGACAGTCTGCGGTCGCCCACCCCGCCGTCGAGGCCTGGCCGGGCGATCGCACGGAACCGATGAGCAAGATCCGGAAGCTCACGGCCGACCACATGATCATGTCGCGCCGCACGTCCGCGCACGTGACGAGCTTCTTCGAGGTGGACTTCTCACACATCGTCGGGCTCCGGGCGCGCAAGAAGGCGGACTACAAGGCCCACGGTGCCAACCTCACGTACCTCGGATTCATCGTGAAGGCAGTGGCCGACAACCTGCGCCGGCACCCCGTGGTGAACGCGTCCGTGAGCGGTGATGCTGTCATCTATCGGAAGCCGATCAATATCGGGATCGCCGTGGCGCTCGACTGGGGGTTGATCGTGCCGGTCCTGAAAGACGTCGATGAGCTCTCGCTCGTCGGCATCGCCAAGGGAATGGCGGACCTCGCCGAGCGTGCCCGCACCAAGCGGCTGAATCCGGATGAAGTGCAGAAGGGCACGTTCACCATCACCAACCCCGGCGTGTTCGGCTCCTACGTGGGTGTGCCGATCATCAACCAGCCACAGGTCGCCATCCTCGGGGTCGGGACGATCGAAAAGCGACCCAAGGTCCTCACGCTCGAGGACGGTCAGGACGTGATCGCGATCCGGACGATGGGGATGCTGTCCCTGTCGTACGACCACCGGGTCGTCGATGGGGCCGACGCGGATCGGTTCATGGCCGACGTGAAGCGTGATCTGGAGCAGTATCCCGAAGGAGCGGTCTGACGATGGCCCGGCGGACAATCGAGGTCGAAGGCGAGCGCTGGCAGGTGTTCCCCTCAGGGCGAATGACCAGCTACCAACGGGACGAGTTCGGCCTGGTCTTCCTGCAGGGGACCGGTGTCGATCGGATTCGCCGGTTCGTGCGGTACGCACCCCAGGGGGCCCCGCGGTGGGACGCGTCGCTGGGCGAGCTCACGGACGCGCAGCTGCAGCAGCTCTTCGCGCATTCGCAGACCGAGTGGACGAGCCCGGTTGCCCGGATGTCAGCACACCGGGCCGAGCGTGGCGGGCGCTGATCTCCACACGCATTCGACGGCATCGGACGGCACGCATCCTCCCGCGGACGTCGTCCGGTGTGCCGTCGCGGCCGGACTCGACACGATTGCGTTGACCGATCACGATACGATTGCCGGAGTCGCGGAAGCGCGGACCCGAGGTGCCGGCGACGGACTCCGGGTGATTGCCGGGGCCGAGTTCAGCGTCGCGGCGCATTGGGGGGAGATGCACCTCCTGGGCTACTTCCTGCCGCTCGAGGACTCGCGGCTGGCGGGGTTCCTTGCGGGACAGCGTGAGGCGCGGGCGGAGCGCATGCGCGAGATCGTGCGTCGCCTTCAAGGCGCAGGGGTCCGGCTGACGATCGATGCGGTCGTCCGCGAGTCCGGGGGGGACGCGCTCGGGCGACCGCACGCGGCACGGGCACTCGTGCGCGCCGCGCAGGTGGAGGGCATGAACCAGGCGTTCGACCGCTATCTTGGTCGTGGTCGGCCCGCCTTCGTCCCCAAGGTGCTGCCCAAACTGGTTGACGTTACGGCGCTCGTGCGCGAGGTGGGTGGCGTGACCTCGGCGGCACATCTCGGGCGGCGGGGCACCCGACCGACGCTCGAACGGTTGCGCGACGCCGGTGTGGACGCGGTTGAGGTCCGTCATCCCGTGCACGACGCGGAGCAGACCGACAGGATGGACCACCTCGCGGTGGATTTGGGGATGTTGCGCACCGGCGGCACCGACTGGCATGGGGAAGAGGAAGCGGAAACGGGCCGGGCGCACCTGGGGACGATCACTGCGCCACCGGAGTGGGTGGCGGCTGTCGAGGCACTGCACCAGCGCCGCACGGCTGGAGAGGGAGCGTGACATGAGTGGCGAGACGTTGATCACGGTCGGCGAAACGGCGCCCGACTTCGAGTTGCCCGGCTCCGACGGGAAGACGTATCGGCTGCAGTCGGTGCTCCAGCATCAGCACGTAGCGCTGATCTTCTATCCCGGGAACAACACCCCTGGCTGAAACCGCCAACTCTCCGCCGTGCGCGATGAGATCGAGCAGTTCAAGGCCGCGGGTGTCCAGCCGTTCGGGGTGAACCCCGCGGGGATTCCCAGTCACCGGAAGTACGCCGAGAAGTTCCGGTTCAACTTCCCGCTGTTATCCGACGAGGAACGAACTGCCGGCCATGCGTTCGGCGTGCTCAAGCCGGACGGCAAGGGCTTCATT
>JAOUDR010000639.1 GCA_029859185.1 Gemmatimonadota bacterium | reverse complement strand
GGTCTTCACCCTGCTCGCGCGCGTCCCGAGTCTTCTCGCTGCGGCCGGGACGGTAGCTCTGGCGGCGTTCACCGCGCGGGAGATCACGGGAAGCAGAGTGGCACCATGGATCGCGGGCGCCGCGGTGATGCTGCTCTATCCCATGGCGTACTACGGACGGACGAGCAACGTGGACATGGGAGCCCTGTGCTGGACGGCGCTGACCGTCGCAGTGACGGCCCGGATCCTCACCCGGGGCTGGAGCCTCCGTCGCGCCGTGGCCGTGGGCATGGCGGCGGCCCTGGCGACGGCAACGAAGGATCCCTCCTACGCGGCGTGCCTGCCCCTCGGACTCCTGCTCGTCGCTCGGCAGGCCCGGCACCCACCGGCCGGCGGCGGGTGGTCCGGGATTGCCGTGGCAGTCGCCGCCGCGCTGGCCACCTACGTGGTCGCCAGCGGCCTCGTCTTCGCGCCCGAGCGATTCCGGATGCATCTCGACTTCATCCTCCACGGATCCCAGGTGGTCGGCCTCGATGGCAAGCCGATCCAGTCACCGTTCTACAACTCGAATCCCCCGACGATGGCCGGGTACGCCGCCGTGCTCGGGGCCGTGGCTCGGGCGCTCCGGGACTCGATGAGCTACCCCCTCCTCGCGATGGCTGGAATCGGCCTGGTGTGGCCGCGCCGGGCTCGGTGGCTCGCCCTCCCGGCCGTGGGGATCCTGGTCGGCGTGATTCTCCCCGTGCGCTTCGTTCAACTGCGCTTCGTGCTGATCATCGCCTACGCCCTGACCCTGCTCGGTGCCATCGCCATGGCGGGCCTGTTGGAAGATCGCCGCCGACCCGTACGGGTGGCGGCGGTGTTGCTCCTTGGCGGACTCGCCTGGAACGGGCTTCGCGTCGCCGACCTCACGGGGCAGATGCTGACCGACTCCCGATACGACCTGGCGCGTTGGCTGGAGCGTACCGCCCGACCCGGTGATCACGTCGGATACTACGGCGCGCCCCGCAAACTGCCGCGGCTCAGCGAACGGATCGTGACGGTGCCCATGCCGGGGCAGCCCGGATACGGACGGTTTCGCCCAACCGGCGTGGATCGTCCGGAATTCATCCTCGTCATTCCGCAGCAGACCTTCGAGGGAGCGCACGAATGGCAGCTCAGTGAAGCCGCGTTCGAGCAGCTCGTGTCCGGGAGCACTGGATATCGCCAGGTGTACGTCGCGCAGGGCCGCACCATGTTCCGCCATCGACCCATCACCTTCGTGAACCCTCCGGTGAGAGCGTTCGCCCGCGAGGATGTCGCCGAAGTACGAGGCCTTCCGCTCCGCCGCACGCCGATCGAGCCGCCGGCTACCGGCGCTGGACCGCAATGATGCCGACGTCTCTCCTGCGGACCGCCCTGCGGCACGGCGAAGTGCGAACCGCGCTGGTCGTGGGACTGCTGGCCGCCGTCGTCTACCTCCCGGGCTTCCGGTGGGGCGCGCCCTTCGCCACGCACACGTATCTGACACACTCATGGGGGGTTGACGACGAGACGCCGCTCGGCCCCCTCGCCGAGATGCACAATATCCTGGACCCCAAGCCCGACCGGAGCCTCGGCTACCCGCTGATGCACCCGTTCCTGGTCGCCGCCGCCTACGCGCCGTACATGGCCGTTCTGGTGGCGTCGGGGCAGATGGAGTCCCGGGAACCCGTGTACCCGTACGGCCTCGCGGACCCCGTCCGCGTACTCCGTACCCTCAGCGGCATCGCACACCTCGTCTCCGTCTTGATGGGCGTCACGGCCGTCGTCGCCGCGTTCTTCGCGGGACTGTGGTACCACGACCGGCCGACGGGGCTGGTGTCGGCGGCGGTGGCGATGACCGCGTTTCCGATGCTCTACTACGCCAGAACGGGCAACGTCGACATGACCATGCTCGCGTTCAGCGGCCTCGGCGTTGCGACCTACTGTTGGTGCCTCAGGAACCGGTTCACGGTGCGCGCAGTGCTCTGGCTGGGCGTGTGGACCGGGCTTGCGATCGCGACCAAGGAAGCAGCCTTCGGGATCTTCGCCCTCATGCCCGCCGTGCTCCTGCGACGGACCCCGGACCCACGCACCCGCTGGACGGCGAGCATCGCGGGCCTGGGAGCCTCGATCCTCGCCTTCGGATTCGGCAGCGGACTCTTCGTCGAACCGGGGCGGTACATCGCGCACGTGAAGTTCATTGCCGGCAAGGTCGAGACCGTCGCGACCGACCCTCAGTGGGTCGTCCAGGCCTTCCCGTTCACACTGGCCGGTCACGTAGGCCTGGCGCGCCTCCAACTCGGCTACCTCGTTGACGCCCTCACCCTCCCGGGTCTTTGCCTCGTGCTTGCCGCGGTGGTGTGGATCGTCGGCTGGCGACGGCGTCACGTACCGCTGCTCGTACCCGCCGTCGGGTACGCGGCC
>JAOUDR010000638.1 GCA_029859185.1 Gemmatimonadota bacterium | reverse complement strand
GCGGAGGAACCAGCCCGCGGTGATCGATCCCGCCGGCCGACCGCCGGTGTTCTTTACGTCGGCGACATCCGATCGGATTTGTTCGCGATACTCGTCCCACAGCGGCAGGGGCCAGCATCGCTCCCCGGCCCGGTCGCCCGCGTGCCGTACCTCGTCGAGCAAGCGGTCGTCGTTGCCCATCAGTCCCACCGCGTGGTGGCCGAGGCCAATCACCACGGCGCCGGTGAGCGTGGCGGCGTCGAGAACGCAGGCAGGCCGATACCGTCGCGCATAGGACAGCGCGTCGGCGAGGATCAGGCGGCCCTCCGCGTCGGTATTGACCACCTCGATCGTCTTCCCGAAATGCGAGCGGACCACGTCACCCGGACGGGTGGCCGTGCCCGACGGCAGGTTCTCCGTGGCCGGGATGAGGCCGACGACGTTGACCGGGGGCTTGAGCTGTCCGAGCGTCTCGAATGTGCCGAGCACGGCAGCCGCCCCGGACATGTCGTACTTCATCTCCTCCATCTTCTCGGCCGGCTTCAGCGAGATGCCGCCCGAGTCGAACGTGACGCCCTTTCCCACCAGGCAGATGGGGGCGCCACGCCCCGCCCCCCGGTACTCGAGGGCAATGAAGCGGGGCTCCTCGTGGCTGCCCTGGGCGACCGACAGCAGGGCGCCCATTCCCTCCTTTTCCATCTGCGCGCGGCTGAGCACCGTGATCTTGAAGTGGTAGGCGCGAGCCAGTTGCCGGGCGATCTCGGTGAGGTAGCTCGGTGTGCAGACATTGCCTGGCAACATCTGGAGGTTCCGGGCGAGTCGTTGGCCGATCCCGATGGCATGGCCGCGGACGCGCCCCCGCTCGACGTCTGGACGGATCTCGCGCGCCACGATCAGATCGAATGACTCAACTGCTCCCTTGCCGTCCCGCACCGCCTTGAGCTCGACGAATCTCCAGGCGCCCTGCAGTGCCCCCTCGGTACCCACTTGGCCCAGGGCCTCGGCGGGAACTCCGGGATGGGTTTCCTGGGTAACATGAAACGCCAGGGTGCCGGCCCCCATGCTGGCAGCCCGGCGCGCGCCTACCGCGGCCGCGGTCCGGATGGACGACTGCGTGATCTGTGCATGATCCCCCAGCCCGAGGAGCAGCACCCGTCGAGGGCCTCGGGCTGGATAGATCATGGTGGCCTGGTCGCGGTCGCCGGTGAAGTCACCCGCAGCGATCACCCGATGAAGCGCCCCGTGTGCAGCCTCGTCGAGTCCCAGCAGCGAGTCCGGCACCTTGCCGTGCAAGCTGCCGCTCGCAATCACGAGCAGGTCGGCGCGGACCTGCTCCGGCGGGACGATCTTCACCGCGGTCCGCACGCGTCAGCTCCCCATGTGACGGATGATGGCATCAGCGAAGCCCGAGCTTGGCACGACCGTCGAACCGGGCATTTGTCGCGCCAGATCGTAGGTGACGGTACCAGCCGCAATGGATCCCTCGATCCCGCGGATGACGCGTTCGCCAGCCTCGCCCCAGCCAAGTTCCTCGAGCATCATCACCCCCGACAGAATGACGGAACTCGGGTTCACCTTGTCCTGGCCGGCGTACTTCGGGGCCGTGCCGTGCGTCGCCTCGAAGACGGCGAAGCCATCACCCATATTGGCGCCCGGCGCCATCCCCAGACCACCAACTTGTGCGGCGCATGCGTCAGACAGGTAATCGCCGTTGAGATTCGGGGTAGCCAGGACCGCGTACTCGTCAGGTCGGAGCAAGACCTGCTGGAACATCGAGTCGGCAATCCGGTCCTTGATGATGACCTTTTTACCGGCGCCACCGGCGCCAACGTCCGCCTCGGCAACGGTTTGATCGGCGAACTGCTCCCGGGCAGCTTCGTACCCCCAGTCGCGGAAGGCGCCCTCGGTGAACTTCATGATGTTGCCCTTGTGTACCAGCGTGACCGAGGGGCGGCCACGGTCCAGCGCGTAGCGGATGGCCTTCTTCACGAGCCGCTTCGTTCCGAAGGCGCTCATGGGCTTGATCCCGATGCCGCTCTGCTCGCGAATCTTGGCCCCCATGGTCCCGACCAGGAACTCCCGCACCTTGTCCGCCTCGGGCGTTCCGGCCTGATACTCGATCCCCGAATACACGTCCTCGATGTTCTCGCGGAAGATCACCACGTTGAGCTTGCTGGGGTCGCGCATCGGCGATGGCACCCCCTGGAAGTACCGCACCGGGCGCACGCAGGCGTACAGGTCCAGGATCTGGCGCAGCGCCACGTTGAGCGATCGAATCCCACCGCCCACCGGAGTGGTGAGCGGGCCCTTGATGGCGATGCGGTGCTCGGTGATCGTCGCGAGCGTGGCCTTGGGGAGCCATTCTCCCGTTTGGCTGAAGGCCTTCTCGCCGGCCAATACTTCCTTCCAGACGATGTGGCGTTTGCCACCG
>JAOUDR010000637.1 GCA_029859185.1 Gemmatimonadota bacterium | reverse complement strand
CCGCCATCGCGACCACCGCCGCGGGAAACGTGGCGGCCACCGTGAGACCCGCCCGCATGCCGACGTACGCGTTGGCGGCACCAAGGGCAATGGCCATGATGACGCCGAGGATGAGCGCCTTGGCCGAGAGCTCGGCCATGTCACTGGAGGCGGGGACGAACGGCTTGAACGATGGATCGGCCATGGAGGCATTCCGTGGAAGAGGAGTGGCGCGACGATACTAGCGCCCGGTGAGGAGAGATGTCAAACTCCGACGGGCACGACGGGCACGACGGGCACGACGGGCACGACGGGCACGACGGGCACGACGGGCACGACGGGCACGACGGGCACGACGGGCACGACGGGCACGACGGGCACGACGGACACGACGGACACGACGGGAAGAGGGACATCCCGTTCATCCCGTCATCCCGTCACGCAGCTACAATTCAGCACCTCACTCGGAGTCCTGCATGACATTCGTGGCCGAGCTCGAACCCCAGGCCCTCTGGTCCCACTTCGACCACCTGCTTGCCATTCCTCGAGCCTCGGGGAGCGAAGCAGCCGCCCGTCAGTACGTGCTGACGGTGGCCGCCCGCGCGGGCTGTGCCGCGGCGTCGGATGCTGCGGGGAACATCGTCGTGCGGAAACCGGCGACACCGGGCGCCGAGGGGGCACCGACGGTGATCCTGCAGTCGCATCTCGACATGGTCCCGGAGAAGCGGTCGGACGTCGTCCACGACTTCGCCCGTGACCCGATCGTACCGCGTCGCGAGGGCGATTACCTCTATGCCACGGGCACGACACTCGGGGCGGACAACGGGATCGGCGTGGCGACCATGCTGGCGATGCTCGAGGCTACGGACGTGGTTCATCCCGCCCTGGAGTTGTTGTTTACGCTGGATGAAGAACGCGGGCTCAAGGGCGCAGCGCAGCTCGACGGGAAGCTCCTGACCGGACGGACGTTGCTCAATCTCGATTCCGAGGAGGACGGGTTCCTCTACGTGGGGTGTGCCGGTGGCGGGGACTCCGTCCTCACGCTGGCGGCCGGGGCCGAGCCGGTCCCAGCCGGGCACGTGGCACTGCGGATGGTGGTGCACGGACTCAAGGGCGGACACTCCGGCATGGACATCGTGCTGCAGCGCGGGAATGCCATCCTGATGCTCGCGCGCGCACTCCGGGCGGCGGCCGGGGTGGCGCACGGCGCCTGGCGGGTGAGTGCGTTCCGTGGTGGGGGTGCCCGCAACGCCATCCCACGTGATGCCGAAGCAATCGTGACCGTGGGGGCGGACCGGCAGGAGGCTTTTGTGCGGGCTGTCGAGCGCGAGTTCGCGAGCGCAGCGGCGGAACATCGTCACGCGGATCCCGATGCGACCATTGCCATCGCGGCGGTGCCCGAGCCGCCGTCCGTCCTGCCTGCCATTCAGGGGGACACGCTCCTGCGGGTGCTACTCGCCCTGCCGTACGGCGTGCTTGCCATGAGTCTCGACCTGCCGGGACTCGTGGAGACCAGCAGCAACGTCGCGGTCGTCCAGCAACAGGATGGCACGACCAAAGTCGTCACGAGCCAGCGGTCGTCGGTCGCGAGTGCCCTCGCCGCCACGCGCGAGCGGGTGCGTGCCGTTGCCGAGCTGGCCGGGGCCGGGGTGGAGCAGCCCGACGCGTACCCAGGATGGCAGCCGGACATGACATCACCACTCCTGGCGTTGGTGCAAGAGGTCCATCAGGCGGAGTTGGGGTCGGTGCCCGAGGTGCGAGCCGTCCACGCGGGCCTCGAGTGTGGCATCATCGGCGAGCGAATTCCCGGCGCCGACATGCTCTCGTTCGGGCCGCAAATCGAGTCACCGCACTCGCCGGACGAGCGCGTGCACATTCCCTCGGTGGAGCGGTTTGACCGGCTGCTGCGGGCGATCCTCGGCAGGTTGGCGACGGTTACTTGAGACGCGCCTTCGCGATGGTCTGCAACTGCATGTTGGTCGTGCCCTCGTAGATCGTCCCGATCTTCGCATCGCGGTAGTACTTCTCGACGGGGTATTCCTTCGTGAAGCCGTAGCCGCCAAAGAGGTCGATACACAGGCTGGTGATGCGGCCCGCCGCCTCCGAGGCGTACAACTTGGCCATCGCCCCTTCCGTCATGTGCGGCTCGCCGGCGTCCCGGAGACGCGCCGCGTTGTACACCAGCAGGCGTGAGGCCTCCAGCTCCGTGTACGCTTGCGCGAGCTGGAACTGCACGCCCTGGAACTCGCCGATCGGCTTGCCGAACTGCTTCCGCTCCTGCACGTACTGCCGCGTGGCGTCGAGCGCCCCCTGGGAGACGCCCACCATCTGGGCGCCAATCCCGATCCTGCCGGCGTTGAGCGTCTCGATGGCGGCCTTGTAGCCCTTGCCGATCTCGCCGATCACGTTCTCCGCCGGTACGACGCACTCCTCGAAGGTCAAC
>JAOUDR010000063.1 GCA_029859185.1 Gemmatimonadota bacterium | reverse complement strand
GGCGTGGTCATCGGGTGAATCGGGGCGACCCACCGGGGCGCCCCTACGGTTCCGACGGGTCGTGCCCCCCCTGATCCCGGGCACGCCAAACGGCGTGGTCATCGGGCGAATCGGGGCGACCCATCGGGTCGCCCCTACGGTCACGGTCCACCGATCCCGCCGATCCATCGAATCCGCCGATCCGCCGATCGGCGCTCCAACCTAGATTCCTCTCCCATGCCAGCGTCGCGCGCCCGCCTGGGCGTCATCTTCCTGACGGTTTTCATTGACCTGGCCGGCTTCGGGCTGATCCTGCCGGTCTTGCCGTACTACGCCGAGCGGTTCGGTGCATCGGGGATCGGGTACGGTGCCTTGATCGGCGTCTTTTCGCTGATGCAGTTCGTCGCCACGGTGGTGCTCGGCGGGCTGTCGGACCGCGTTGGACGGCGACCGGTGCTGTTGGCGAGCATTCTGGTGGGCGCGGTCGGCTACACCATGTTCGGCTCCGCGGCGAGCTACGTGTGGCTGATCGTCGCGCGTGCGATCTCCGGGTTCGCCGGCGGCAACATCTCCGTCGCGCAAGCCTACATCGCGGACGTGACCTCGCCGGCCGAGCGATCGCGCGGGATGGGGTTGATCGGCGCGGCGTTCGGACTGGGCTTCATCGTGGGGCCGGGCCTCGGCGCGGTGGCGGCGCACTTCGGCGGCCTCCGGGCGGTGGGATTCGTCGCGGCAGGACTGTGTCTCGTCAACTTCGTCTCGGCATACTTCGTTCTCCCCGAGTCGCTGCGCCAGGAGCACCGGGCGGCGCGCTCGTTGGTGGACACCACCCATCTCGTCCGCGGGTTGCGCGAGCCCCACTTCCGGCCGGCCTTTCTGGTCTTCGGCCTGATCCCCTTCGCCTTCTCCGGATACATCGTGGCGCTGCCCCTGTTCATGGAGCAGGCGTTCGGGTGGGGGTCGGGGCAACTGGGCGTGTTCTTCACGGTGATCGGCGTGATTGCGGCGACGGTCCAGGGGTACCTGTTCGGGAAGATCCAGCGCCGCACCGGTGATCGCATCCTCATCTCGCTTGGCACGGCGGGGATGGCCATTGGGATCGCCGCGATTCCCATAGCGCACACCGCACTCGCGATCTATCCGTGGGTCGTCATTCTCGCGTTTGGGAACAGCATTTGCGCACCGGCACTCACTGGGCTGATCTCACGTCTCGCCGGACCTGGGGAGCAGGGAGCCATGATGGGTGCCGCCCAGGCGCTCACGGCAATGGGCCGCTTCAGCGGACCGCTGTTGTTTGGTCAGCTGTACGACGTGGGTGGCCCGACGGCCACGTTCGTGGCGGCGGGACTCGTGATGACCGTGGCGTGGGTCGTGACCCTGCGGATTCGTGACCCCGGCGTGGAACCGGCGACGGTGGGGGGGGCCGCCCCCACGGATCCCGGGATCCCGTAGAGTAGGGGCGACCCGGCGGGTCGCCCCTACGGGTCCGACCGACGCGCAGGCGGTGGGTCCCGACCGGTCACCCCCCAGCGGCCCATGTGGCGGGTACGGCCGTCCCTACACCCCCAACGCGCGGACGGCCTGCTCGTACTGGTCGGGTCGCACGTAGAGCACGTAGCCAAACGTCCCCTTGCCATCCGTGACCCCGTGGGAGGCGTACACGTTCACGGTCGCGTCCCGCAGGCGCTCGTGGACCCCGGCGAGTGCCCCCAGCTCGTCGTCGCCCTGGACGAGCAGGGCCGGGTGTGGCCCATCCACCACGAGTCCGGCCCGGTCGGCGGCGGCCTTGAACTTTGCGTCGTCTTCGGGAAAGGCCGACAGTTGCGTGCGCTGCGGACCGATCGGAACGCCGGTGAACGCCAACAAGTTGATGCCCAGTTTCGCCAGCTCGGAGAGGAGGTGGTAGCCCTCCCCCGGCTGGTCGTTCAGGGTCAGGTAGAAATACCCCACGCGACGGACTCGATACGCCATCGTGCACCTCCGCACTGGCGGGTTCGGGCAGAGACTGGTGTCCTCCCGAACGCTATCACGTCCAGCCGGTAACCGCACGCCACAGTGCCGCCAATCAGCGAGGCGCAAAGTCGGGTTTGAGTCGTGCCAGGTAGGCTTTGCGGAGCTTCGCTACCTTGGGAGCGATGACCGCCTGGCAGTACGGCTGACGCATGTTGCGACGGTAGTACTCCTGATGGTAGCCCTCGGCCGGGTAGAAGACGTCGAGCGGCGTGATCTCGGTGACGATAGACTGGCCGAACACCTGGTCTCGCGTGAGCTCCGCAACGACCTCGGCCGCGGTCGTCCGCTGCGTCTCGTCGTGTGTGAAGATCACTGAGCGGTACTGCGTCCCGACGTCCGCCCCTTGGCGGTTCAGCTCGGTGGGATCGTGTGTGATGAAGAAGACCTGGAGGATGTCGCGATAGCTGATTACGTCCGGATCGAACGTGACCTGCACGACCTCCGCGTGCCCGCTGGTTCCCGTGCACACCAGCTCGTATGACGGGTTGGCCGGCGTGCCGCCGGCATATCCCGAACGCACGGCGTGGACGCCCTGCAGCTGTTCGAACACGGCTTCGAGGCACCAGAAGCAACCGCCGCCGAGGGTGGCAAGCGCGTGGGAGGTCATCGGTAGTCCTCATGTGGATGGACAGGAGCGCACGGGCAACTACGCCCGTCCTCTCCTCAACGTATGAGCCGTTGGAAAGTTCCGCGATGGGGAGCCGCCAGCCGGCCCGGCCTCACGCGGCGGGCACGACCTGGGCCAGCTGCGCGACGTATTGCCGCGCGTCGCCCCCGCACTCCGTGAAGAGATTGCGAATGCGCCGAGCATCGATCGACCTCGGGGCGCCGTCCAGATGGAACGACAGCGTGTGCTCAGGTACCGCCATGCCGATGCGAACGGGGTCCCAGCCGATCGTCGCCGCCGTGTGCACGAGATCCGCCTCGCGATCCGGTGGCACGGTGAAGAGGAGCTCGAACTCGCCGTGCGGCCCAGCGTGGAGCATCCACGGTGGGAGTCCGGCGGCGTGCGCGACGGCCGTCGCCCGGCGGTTCGTCCACTCGGGAACGGGCACGTCGAGTAGGAATCCGACGTCGTTGCGCGTCATCAGCTCATCCAGCGTGGCGATGGCGCCGTCACTCGTGTCCATGCAGCAGGTGGCACGGCCGCGCAGCAGCTGACCCTCCGCGATTCTCGCCGTCGGGCGGAAGGGGAACGCACCGTGGCCGGCGATTCCGGGGAGGAGGCGCGTGAGCGCGAACGCTCCGCCGGTGCCGAGACGAGCGGAGGCGTACAGCAGATCCCCGGCCCGACACCCGCACCGCGTCAGCGGCGGCAAGCCCGAAACGAGGCCGATAGCCGTCCCGGCGAGATGCGGTGTGGGAGCGCTGTTGGTGTCTCCTCCCAGCACCGGGAGACCGGTCACGAGGGAGGCGTCTCCGATACCTCGTTGCAGTGCCGCGATCCACTCGGCGGAAGTGTCGGACGGGAGCGACTCGCAGAGAAGCAGGCCCAGCGGCTCGGCCCCGACGGCCGCAAGGTCGCTCGCGTTGACGGTGACCAGCATCCAGCCGATGTGCCACGGGTCGTCGTACAGGCCCGTCGCCAGCTCCTCGACCAGCGCGTCGGTCGTCACGGCGAGGATCAGCTCGGAGCCCGGCAGCGACACGAGTTCCGCATCGCTCTCGTGCAGGCGGTTGATTTGCCGCGGGGAACGGGGCAGCGCGGCCGCGAGCCGACCGATGAGCGCGTGCTCGAGGACGGCGGTCATGCACACACCGCCAGGGCGCGCGGTTCGAGGGTGAATTCCGCGTCGGTCGTCATGATGATCTCCCCGTCACCCTCCACGGCGAATGCCTCCTCCGCGCGGATCCGAAGTTGACGGGCACGCCAGGTGGCCGTTCCCGGCAGGCCGGTAAAGTGGCCGCGGTGCAGACCGATGAACGCGCGGAGCCGGTCGCGACCCGACACGTCTCCCAGGAGATGCGCCGTGAAGTAACCACTTCCCGGGTCGTAGGCCGAGTCGTACCGCAGCACACCGGTGAAGTGCGGATTCTTGACGATCCCGAGGTTGGTCACACGCGCCTGGTGCTCCGGCCCGCCGTCCGTGGCCACCGTCATCGTGCGTGGCGCACCGCGGCCCAAGGCGATGAGCGCAGCCCACACCATCCCCAGATCCGGGTGCACCCGCTTCACGCGCGTCACCATCGGGTCGTCGTTGTAGCACCGGTTGCCTTCCGCCGTGATCCCCACGCTGGCGTTCAGGATCCAGCAGCAGCACTGCCACTCACCAGCCAGGGTTCGATAGCGCAGTCGCCCCACGTCGTGGCGTACGGTCTGGTGGAAGGCGACTCGCACCGGGACGCGCTCCAGGACGGTCTCGGGGCGGACGGGTTTGTGAAAGTCGTTGCTGGATCCGAGCCCCACGGCCCCCAGGCGCACCGATTCCCGATCGGCAGTCGAGGTGTGCTGGAGCACGGTCGCGACGACGAGGTTCACCGTTCCGTCACCGCCGGCCGCGATGAGATCGCACTCGCCATCGAGCACGGCGCGCCGGACCACCTCGCGCGCGTCGTCGGCATCGCGCGGGAACACGGCCGTGAACATCCCGAGCCGCCGCGCGAGCTTGGGAGCCACCCGTTGCCAGCGGGCGAGCCCCTTCCCGCCGCCGGCGGTCGGATTCACGATGGCCAGCATCAGATCTGCTCCGCCATGGGCCGATGACGCAGCGTGAACACGAAGCCGACGTAGAACAGAACGAGCGCCGGTGCCCACGCCGGCCGGGCCGCGGCGGCCACCGTCGCGAGCAGGAAGACGTACGCGTGGACCACCGGGCTGATTGCCGTGTGCGCATCGCGGTCGCAGGTGACACGGTGCGTGCGGTGCTGGGCCAGGGCCGTCGCGGCTCCGGCGGCCAGGGCAAAGGGGGACGCCGCGACCCACCCCGCGACTCCCGTTTCGAGGATCGAGGCGGTCGCGGACGCCAGCGCGCCGACGAACGCGAGGACAGCGAACCCGTCACTCACCCGATTCGCGACCGGCAGTCCGAACACGACCGGCAGGGTGCGGTAGCCGGTTGCCCGGTCGGCGGACAGGTCCTTGTAGTATCCGACCAGGACGAAGTTCGCGTAGCCGAACAGCGCCGCGGCCAGGGCACCGAGCAGGACCGGCGAGCCGAGGGACACGGGACCGGCAGCACGGGCGGCGATGAACAGCACCAGCGCGATGATCCATGCGTTGTACAGTGGACCGCCCCACCAGCGGCGCTTGAACCAGGTGTACGTCGCGAGCCCCCCGATGGCGAGCCCGCACAGCGGGAGGGTGGCCGGCTCGAAGCTGCCAATCACGAGGCCGGAAGCGAGCAGGCCGGTGAGGCTCACCGCGAGCACGTCCTCCCGCCGGAGGGCGCCGCGCACGAGCGGACGGTACGGGGCCGAGAGGGAGTCCGTGTCCAGCTGGAAGCAGTCCGTGAGCGCCTGGCCGAATCCATAGGTCAGGAAGAACACGACCGCGAGCGCCACGACCGCACCGCGCTCGGCGTCGGGTGCCATCGCGAGGCCCGCGATCCCCGTGATCCCGGAGACGAAGAGCAGGTACGGTCGCATGGTGACGACGTAGTCGCGCCAGAAGCGAGCCGTGAGCAGCCGCGCGGGGGCGGCGATGTGCGCGAGGGTCGTCATGTGGACACCTCCGGGAAGGGGCGCATGGCGGGCCCGGGAAGTTGGGCTCGGTACCGTGCCTGGCCGCGGCGACCGATCCACTCGATGAGGGGATAGCAAAGGGCGAAGACCGACGGGAACCACGCGAGCAGGCGCACGAGCAATCCCCTGAGTCCCGGCACGAGCACCTCTCGGCGCTGGCGAACCAACGCCTGGATGATGGCCCGTGCCACGGCATCCACGTCGAGTGGCGCGCTCGCGAACGAGATCGCGGACCCGGCGTGCTGTGCCTCGAGGCGCAGCATGCGTGTGTCCGTGGAATCGGGACAGACCGACGACACGATGACGCCGGTGCCGCGGAGCTCGAGCGCCAGGGCCTGGCTGAAACCGCGGACTCCGAATTTCGTGGCGCAGTACGCGGTTTCCCCGGGCATTGGGGCGACGCCGCCGAGGGAGGCCACGTTCACCAGATGACCTCCCCCGTTGGCCAGGAAGTGCGGTACGAAGACGTGGGCTACGAGCATCGTGCCCGTGAGGTTCACGTCCACCTGGAGCCGGATATCGTCCGCGGAGGTCTCCGCGATGTCGCCGGGGCGAAGCATCGCCGCGCAGTTGATGACGGCGCTCACTGCACCGTAGGCGTCGGTTGCGACCTCGAGAAGGCGACGCAGCGCTGCGACGTCTCGGACGTCCGTGGGATGCGCGACAGCCCGGCCACCCGCGCCCCGGATGCCGCAGGCCAGTGAGTAGACGCCACCGGGCTCGATGTCGGCGAGCACGAGGGCAGCACCGGCCCGGGCCAGGCGGCGCGCGGTCGCAGCACCGATCCCGTTGGCGGCGCCGACTACACAAACGGCGCCTGGGGAAAGCGGCCGGCGTCTCATGCACGCCTCCCGGTCCAGAGTCTCCACGCCCAGCGGAGCCCGGCCACGCCGCCACCAAGGCAGAGGCCATTGACTGCCAGCTCGAGCATCGCGCTGGTGCTCGGTGCCGAGTAGAGGCCCTGCCGCGCGTAGAACGTCACGTCGAGCAGGGCCAGGTAGAGGCTCATGCCGGCCGCTGCCGCGAGGAGGAACGCGCCGGCCGGCCGGCGTCGAAGCAGGCCGATGCCCGCGGCAATGAGCAACCCCGCGAAGACTCCATCGGCAACCAGGAACGCACTTTCGAAGGCGATCACCGCCGGGTCGCCATGGCCCAAGGTGGCCGGGGAGGTGAAGTAAGTGATCCAGAACGCCACGACGCAGACGCCGCCCAGCAGGGTCGCTGCCGCCGCGATGTTCCAGGTTCGATTCCGCACGGTGTAGCCCATCTGATCCTCCCCGCGGTTCCTGGAAGAAGGGTGCGGGCCAAGCGTCAAGTGGGGGTCAAGAGGTGGCCACGGAGAGCCGCGGAAGGCCACGGAAGTCCCGGAGCACGGGAAGCCGCGGATCAACGCGGAGGGACACGGAGAAGACCGGGGATGAGTCGCAGAAACCGGCGGACCACGGCGGCGGGTGTGCGGATCTCGTGGCTTGACGGGGGCTTGACGCCGGTGGGCGAAGGTTCAATCGCAGCTCGGGCTGGACGCCGGCCGTAGTCATCGCAGGGGGGCTCCATGTCGAAACCGACCGTCGAGATCATCGTGCTGTTCCAGAACCTCGGCGAGGAACGGGCGTACTATGCGCGCTCGCCGGCGCCGCCACTGTCTGGGACTCTGCTTGCGGGGCTCACCCCCGACAGCGTGGACGTCCGGCTCCGCCACGAGATGGTCCGGCCGATCGACTACGAAACGGACGCCGACATCATCGCCCTGAGCTTCATGGACTTCTGCGCACCCCACGCTTACGAGGTCGCGCGCCGGTTCCGGAAGCGCGGCAAGATCGTGGTGGCCGGGGGGAAGTACGCCTCCACGTTCCCGCAGGCCGTGATGCCGCACGTGGATGTGACGGTGGCGGGGGAGGCCGACCGTTGTTGGCCGCGGGTGGTGGACGATCTAGTAGCGGGGCGACACCGGCGTTTCTATCAGGCACCGGCACTGGCCTCGCTCGAGGATATCCCGACCCCGCGCTACGATCTCGTCGAGTCATGCTACGCGGTGCCGGTCGTGCTGGAGGCCACGCGCGGCTGTCCGTTCAAGTGCACGTATTGCCAGCTCAACATCCGACCGGCCCCGTACCGCGTGCGGCCGATCGAGGACGTCATCCGCGACCTCACGGCGACGGCAAGGCTGCCGTACCACAAGCGCAAGCTCGCGATGCTGCTCGACAACAACCTGGGTGGTGACATGGGCTACGCGAAGGAACTGCTCCAGGAGATCGCGCGGCTCAAGCTCTGGGCCCTGGGCGTGCAGTTCGCCTTCAGTTGCCTCAACGACCCGGAATTCGTGGACCTGCTCGCGGCGGCCAACTGCCGGATGGCGTTCCTGGGACTCGAGTCGCTGAACGAGCCGAGCCTGCTGGCGGTGCAGAAGCGGCAGAACAAGGTGAGCGACTACGAGCGGAAGATCATGGCGCTCAAGGAGCGCGGGATCCTGACCTTCGCCGGCATGATGCTGGCGCTGGAGGAGGACACGCCCGAGTACTACGCCACGCTACCGGGACGACTCGAGGAGGTAGACCCCTCCGCGATCTTCCTCTCGATCTCGATCCCCATTCCTGGCACGCCGTTCCACCGGGAGATGGACGGGCAGGGTCGCATCTTCGACGCGAACCTGGCGCACTACGAGGGGGATCACCTGGTGTTTGCACCCGGTCACGTGACGGCAGCGGAGGTGTTCGCGACGCGCAAGCACCTCATGCGCTCGTTCTACAGCTGGCCGAACGTGGCCCGGCGCTGGGGACGCCTGATGCGGGCCTACTGGCGCGGCGGGCCTGGCTGGGCCAAGCCGTTCGGTTCGTTGCTCATCTCCTACGTGTTGTTCCAGCTCTCGCACTTCCAGCGGTATCACGCGCGCCGGCGGGTGTTTCCGTCAACGGTTCCGGTGGTGCCACAGCGGAAGGAGCCGCGGCGGCGCGCACCGGCGGTGGTAGGACGACCAACAGGATGGACGGAGGTCAGGGAGGCCCAGGTCTGCGATCCGTCGAACGCGAACTCCGTGGTCCGCTCCTGACGGTATCGCGTATGGAGTCCGGGATCACCAGACTGTCCACGCCGAGAATCGGGATGCTGTCCGGAACGGGCATCAGGGGGAACTCCAGGGCCTGTGGGGTACCGAGCGCCCGCCACAGAAACGTGGCGCGCGCCATGCGGCCTTCGATGTCGGCCACGTAGCGGGCATAGGAAGTGCTGCTGACTCCGGGGTGCCAACTCGACGGGCGCGGGAGGCTCGCGGCCAGCATCGCCGCCTCGTGCCCACGCAGTCCACTTGCGGGTTTCGCAAAGTAGCGCTGCGCAGCGGCCTCGATGCCATACACCCCCGGCCCGAACTCGACGACGTTGAGATAGACGTCGAGAATGCGTCGCTTCGAAAGATGGCGTTCGAGGCTGCGGGTCAACAGCGCCTCCTTGACCTTGCGCCACGGATTCCGTGACGGGGAGAGCCACAGGTTCTTGGCCAGCTGTTGGGTTATCGTGGAGGCGCCACGGAACCGCTCCCCGGCAAGTGCGTCCCGCAAGGCAACCGCCATTTCGCTACTCGAGAAGCCGTTGTGGGTGAAGAACTCCATGTCTTCGGCGGCCACTACCGCGCGCTTGGCGTGGACCGAGATGGAGTCCCACGCCACCCACTTCCAGGCGACCGTCGTGTCCTTGCCTGCGTCGTCCTGTCGCCGTTGGTAGGTGTCGATGAAGGCCGTGCTGCTGGGCGGCTCAGTCGCCAGGGCGGCGACGTTTGGCCAGAGCAGCCACTGCACCGCGGCGAACAGCATGAGCCCGGCACCGAGACCCACGAGCACGATCGCCACGATCTTCCCAGCACGCACGAGACACTCTTCCTGTCGCTCGAGGGGAGATTCGTGATAGGCGTGATGGACGTGATCGTGTCGGCGGGAGCATCTCGCTCCTCATGACCGATAGCTGCAAACCGTCCCCTACCGTTCCTCACCCTCCGTCGTCGCCGTCATCACGTCTTCAGCATCGTCAGCAGCATCTTGAATCGCGTCACCGCCCGCACCGCGTGCGGCTCGTGCGCCGGCATGAGAATGGCTTCACCCGCCGGCAGCCGATGTGGGATCCCGGAAACGGTGATCTCGGCCTCCCCGTCCAGGACGTGCACGAGCGCGTCATGCGGCACGGTATGTTCGCCGAGGCTCTGGCTCGCGTCGAACGCGAAGAGGGTCACCGAACCCGCCGGCTGCTTCACGAGAATCCGGCTCACGATCGCGTCGGGCTGGTATTCAACGAG
>JAOUDR010000636.1 GCA_029859185.1 Gemmatimonadota bacterium | reverse complement strand
TCCCCGCCACGTGTCAGGACCCGGATGGCCCGAGATGCAGGCGGTTGACCGCCCCGTGGCAGGACGAGACGGTTCCCACCAGCACATCGGCCTCCGTGCCCGCCGCCCCCACGCCCGCAACCAGCAGGTCACCGGCCTGCACCTCGAGCCGGTCGAAGGCCCCGACCCCATGCGCGCGGTGGCGGCAGGTGAACAGTACCGGCCCGGCGAGCGGCGGGGTGTGCTGCCGGGCGAGGACTTCGAGTGCCTCGGCCATTTCCCAGGTCCGCGGAGCCCGGGTCACCGGGCAGGTGGCGGGCTCGATGCAGTGGGTGGGGCAAGTCCAGTCGGCATACGACAGGTACCGCGTTCCATCCGGGGCGGGCACATCATAGGGTGTCCGCGGGCCGGATCCCAGGGGCCGCGTCTCGACCCGGCGGCCGGGCCAGCGCGCCGTGGCACGGCGCACCAGCCAGCGGTACATGAGGTGCGGCATGAGCGGGGAGGGGACGATGATGTCGGGGTCCGGGGAACCGGTCTCACCGTGGAGATAGCGGTCGAAGAACTCGTCCCAGTCCGCGACGACCAGCTCCCGCCCTGCCGAGGGGCCGATCTCCCGCGCGAAGCGGCAGCCGGGATCGCGGTCGACGACGATCAGCCGGCGCAGCGCCACCTTGCCCCGCTCGATGGCCCGCAGCAACTGCCCGGCGTAGAATGCGCCGTAGCAGCCGCCCCCGACGATGACCACGTCGCCGAATCGGGTTCGCTCCCCAGGGTGTTCGATCCCGCCCTCGGCGAGGATCACACCGCCCGCCGCGGCATCACTCACCGGACCAGCCGGCCTCCATCCACCACGATCGTCTCGCCGGTGACGTAATCGCCACCCTCGAGCAGATACAGCGCGGCCGCGACGACGTCGTCAGGGCTACCGAGGCGCTGGAGCGGTGTCGTGCGGGCGAGATGCTCGCGCGCGGCCGCATCCCAGTCGTCCGGGGGCATCACCGCGCCGGGCGCAATCGCGTTCACCGTGATTCCGGGAGCCAGGGCCCGGGCCAGCACCCTGGTCAGCATGACCACGCCAGCCTTGCTGACGCAGTGGGCGCCGTAGCGCGGCCATGGCTCCAGCCCGCCGACGTCGGCGATGTTGATGACCCGCCCCCCCTCCCGACGCAGCCAGGGCAGCGCCCCCTGCACCACGAAGAACCCCGCGCGCAGGTTCAGATCCATCACGTCGTCCCACAGCTCGGGGGTGGTCTCCTCGACCCCCGCCCGCAGCATCACGCCGGCCGAGTTCACCACCACATCGAGACGGCCGAAACGCGCCGCGACCTGGCCGGGAAGCGCGCGGGCCTGGGCCACGTCGCGAAGGTCGGCGGGGAAGGCCTCCGCCCCCACCCCGAGTTCTCGGAGCGCATGCACCGTCACCGTCGCCTCGGCGAGGGACGCATGGTGGTGGACGGCGACCGACATCCCCCGGCGGCCGAGCCCGAGCGCGAGCGCACGACCGAGGCGGCGGCCCGCGCCGGTGACCAGGGCTACCCGGCCCGTCAACTCCATGTCAGAGAACGCCGTTGGTGACGGGGAGGATGTGGCCGGTGATGCCCCCGCTGGACTCCCCGGCGAGGAACAGGACCGCATCGAGGATCTGGTGCATCTCGACATAGTGGGCGGAGGCGCCCGCGGCCGCGACGTTCTCCGGGGTCCGCACCATGCTGGGAGCCACGGCGTTGATCCGGATGCCCTGGGGCCACAGTTCCACCGCCATTGATTGAGTCAGTGCGGCGACGCCAGCCTTCGCAGCGCTGTAGACCGCCAGCTGGCCCGCGGGACGGTAATAGGCGACGGACGCGAAATTGACGATGTTGCCGCGGGACGCCGCCAGCGCGCGAACCGCGGCACGCGACATCAGATATGCGGTCTTCAGGTTGATGGCGATTTCGCGGTCGAACTCGGCGGCACCGGACTGCCCTACCGGCCCGTAGGTCGTCAATCCTCCGGCAACGTTCACCACCGCATCGAGCTGACCGAAGTGCTTGAGCGCCGTCTCGACGGCGAGCGCTGCAACATCGGCCTCGCTGAGGTCCCCGGCGGCCGGGCGCGCGGCGATCCCCTCCGCCTCAAACTCCCGTACCCGTTGGGCCACGGCGACGGCGTTCCGGTCCACCGCGACGATGCTGGCTCCCGCACGCCCGAAGGCCTGCGCCACGGCATGACCGATCTGGCCCGAGCGCCCGACGCCGGTGACAAGGACTGTCCTGCCGGAAAAATCCCAGGTGGTCGCCATCAGAGTCCTCGAGCGGTAGTGGCGGTAGCGACGATTGCGACGATTGCGACGATTGCGACGGTAGGAAGATGGGGGTGGGCGTTGCGGGTATCAATCGCGCCGGGCCGGGGCGACCGGTCGCAGCGACTCCAGCGCGTCGAGCCAGTCGGCCGGGACCTCCTG
>JAOUDR010000635.1 GCA_029859185.1 Gemmatimonadota bacterium | reverse complement strand
CCGACCGCGGTACTACGGAGTAGGTTTTCGGAGCCGAAGCCGCTCCTACGCTTCGCGGAGCTCGCGCCGCAGGATCTTCCCGACGTTCGACTTCGGCAGGGTGTCCCGGAACTCGACATGCCGCGGAATCTTGTACGGCGCCAGTGACTTGCGCAGGTACTTTTGCACCTCCTCCACCGAAAGTTTCCCGCCCGGTCGCAGCACGAGAAACACCTTCACGGCCTCACCCGTCCGGTCGTCGGGAACACCGATGCAGGCGGCTTCCGCAACCGCCGGATGATCGGCAATTGCTGCCTCGATCTCGTTTGGATAGACCTTGAGACCAGAGACATCGATCATGTCCTTCTTCCGGTCGACGATGCGAAAGTAGCCCCGCTCGTCCATGACCGCGATATCACCGGTACGAAAGAAGCCGTCGCTGGTCATGGCGAGATTCGTCGCTTCCGTGTCGTTCCAGTACCCCAGCATCACCTGGGGGCCGAGCACGCAGAGCTCGCCCGCCTCACCCACCGGCACCTCCGCGCCAGCATCGTCGCGCAGGGAGACGATGGTGCTCGGGAGGGGCACGCCGATGCTGCCGTTATACTCCGTCAGCGTTACAGGGTTCGAAGTCACCACCGGGGATGTCTCGGACAGTCCGTAGCCCTCGTGAATCATGACGCCGGTAATTTCCTTCCAGCGCCGAGCGGTCACAGGCAGAACCGCCATACCGCCGGCCGATGTGAGCTTCAGTGAAGAGAAGTCCACCGTCCGGATGTCGGCATGGTCCACCAGCGCCTGGTACAGCGTGTTTACGCCGGTTATGGCCGTGAACTTGCAGCTACGGAGTTCCGCGATCAGGCGCTTGAGATTTCGCGGGTCCGTGATCAGGAGGTTATGACCTCCGGTGTCCATGTAGCACAGGCAGTTACACATCAGCGCGTACACGTGATACAGGGGCAACGGGGTCACCATGATTTCCTGGCCGGGCACAACGCGGCTCGCGAACCACGTATTGATCTGGCGGATGTTCGCCACGAGGTTCGCGTGGGACAGCATCGCGCCGCGGGACCTGCCCGTAGTGCCACCCGTGTATTGCAGGCAGGCCAGGTCTGCCCCTTTCGGCAGTGACACCGGCCGGTAGCTCCCCGGATCAGTGTCCTGCACGGCTGACCATTCGATCGCGCCGGGCACGTCGGCCACGGGCATGCGCCGCACGAAGCGCATGACCAGGTTTACCAGCGGACCGCGCAGAAAGCCGAGCATGTCCCCGATGCCCGTGACCAGCACGTGCCGGACGCCGACGCGCGACCGGATCTCGGCGAAAACTCCCGCGCGCTGGGCCAGGACCACCAGCACCCTGGCGCCGGAATTATTCAACTGGTGCTCCAGTTCCGGCGGCGTGTACATCGGATTAACATTCACCACCACCAGTCCGGCCCGCCAGGCCCCAAGCAGGGCCACCGGGTACTGGATCAGGTTGGGAAGCATTATCGCGATCCGGTCGCCCGGAACGATCCCGGGCAGGCCTTGCAGCCAGGCCGCAAAACGCCGCGAAAGTGCGTCAAACTCACGGTAGCTGATGGTGCGGCCGAGGTTACTGAAGGCGGGACGATCCGCAAACCGGCGGATGGCGCGGTCCGCGATATCCACCACGGACTCGCCGGGATCGAGGTCGAGGGTCGCCGGAACGCCGGGCGGGTACTCGTTTAGCCAAGGCTTCTCCATGGGATTAGGATGGTACAGGCGTAGCGGCAAGTTCGCATTGCTGCTACGGTTTCGCGCGCCGGCCCGAGTACGCCGGCTGACTACTGGCAGGAGCAGGTCGTGACCCGATCGCGGATTCCACACTTCTACAAGATGTCCGTTGCCGAGCGGGTGCGCGCCGTCCGCGACCGGGGACTGCTGAGCGATACCGACTTCGACAGCTTGTCCGCGGGCCAGACCACCCTGGACCTGCAAGCCGCGGACAAGATGATCGAGAATGTCATCGGCGTCCTTGGCATGCCGGTTGGCCTTGGACTGAACTTCCTGATCAATGGCAAGGACTACGTGGTACCGATGGCGGTCGAAGAGCCGTCCATCGTCGCGGCAATCAGCGCTACCGCGAAACTCGCCCGGGAGTCCGGGGGCTTTGCCGCCAGCTCCACCCCGCCGGTCCTGATCGGCCAGATCCAGGTCCTGGAGGTACCGGACCTCCCGCACGCGCGGGCGGCAGTGCTGGAACACAAGCGCGAGATTCTTGATCTCGCGAACAGCTTCCATCCCCGGATGGTGGCGCGGGGTGGGGGCGCGGTGGATGTCGAATTGCACTCCTACCCGATGCGCTCCCAGCCCGGCGAAATGCTGGTGGTGCACCTGCTTGTCGACACCCGCAACGCCATGGGCGCGAACCTCGTCAACGGCATGTGCGAAGGCGTCGCCTCGCTCATTGAGCAGCTCACCGAAG
>JAOUDR010000634.1 GCA_029859185.1 Gemmatimonadota bacterium | reverse complement strand
GGCGTCTCCAGGTTCACCCCCTCCACCTTGAACTGCACGGTGCCGGTCGGAATCCCACCTCCGGGCGCCACGGCCGTCACCGTCGCCGTGAACATCACGCTCTGGCCGAACACCGAGGGATTCACCAACGACGACACGGCCGTCGCCGTGGGCGCCGAGTTCACCGTCTGATCCGGGCTCAAGGTCCCCGTGCTCTGCACGAAGTTCGCCGACCCCGCGTACTCTGCCGTGATCACGTGCGTCCCCACCGCCAGACTCGACGTCGCCGGCGAAGTGGCCTGCCCGCTCCCGTTCAGCGCGACCGGTCCACCCAGATCCACGCCGTCCGCCTTGAACTGCACGGTGCCGGTCGGAATCCCGCTTCCGGGCGCCACGGCCGTCACCGTCGCCGTAAACGTCACGCTCTCGCCGAACAGCGACGGGTTCGCCGCCGAGGTCACCCCGGTGGCGGTGGCCGCCGGATTCACCACTTGGCCGCCCGCCAGCGTCCCCGTGCTCGCCGCGAAATTCGTCGATCCCACAAACTCGGCGGTAATCACGCGGGTTCCGGCGGCCAGACCCGTGGTCGCCGGCGAGGTCGCCTGCCCGATTCCGTTCAGCGCCACCACCCCACCCAGGTTCACGCCGTCCGCCTTGAACTGCACGTTGCCGGTGGGAATCCCGCTTCCGGGCGGCACGGCCGTCACCGTCGCCGTGAACGTCACGCTCTGGCCGAACACCGAGGGGTTCAGCGCCGAGCTCACCGCCGTCGCCGTCGAGGCGGGGTTCACCGTCTGATCCGGGCTCAAGGTCCCCGTGCTCTGCACGAAGTTGGCCGACCCCGCGTAGTCCGCCGTGATCATGTGCGTCCCAACGGTCAGGCCCGTCGCGACTGTGGACGTGGCCTGCCCACTCCCGTTCAGCGCCACCGCCCCACCGAGGTTCACCCCATCCACCCTAAACTGCACGTTACCTGTCGGAGTCGCCGTCCCCACCGTCGGTGTCACGGTGGCCGTGAACGTCACACCCTGTCCGAACACTGACGGGTTCGCAGAGGCGCTCACCGCCGTGGTCGTCGGCGCGGGGTTCACTGGATGCAAGACCGGCGCGGACGTACTGGTGAGGTAGTCCGTCGTCGCCACATACGTCCCGGTCACCGACTTCGTCCCCGTCGTGGTCGACGTGAGCTGACAACTCCCCGTTCCCCCCGCCAGCGTCGCAGCGCACGTGGCCGCCCCGTCACTGACCGTCACGCTCCCGGCTGGTATGCCCCCACCCGGCGCGGCCGCCACCACCGTTACCACCACCGTGTAGGGCTCGCCGACCACCGTCGCAGCGCTCAGATTCGACGTCACGGTCGTCGTCGTCGCGGCCGCGTTCACCTGGTGGGCCGTCGGGGGCGCGGAGGCGCTGCCCGCGAAGTTCCCGTCGGTCGCATAGGTCGCCGTCAGCGTCCTGGCCCCCACCGAGCCGAACGCGATCGGGCAGCTGCCCGTACCACCACTCAGAGTCCCAACACAACTCTGACTCCCGTCGCTCACGGTCACGTCGCCTGTCGGAGTGCCCGCCCCTGGGGCGTTCGCCGACACCGCGAAGGTGATCGGCACGGGTTGTCCAACCACGGAAGGATCCGGCGTGTCCGCGGTGATCGTCGTGGTGGTGGCCGCGGTATTCACGAGATGCGATGCCGGCGCCGACGTACTCGTCGCAAAGTCCGTGGTCGCGAGGTACGTCCCCGTCACCGACTTCGTCCCGGCCGTCGTGGACGTCAACAGGCAATTCCCCGTCCCCAGGATCAGCGCCGCACTGCAACTCTCCGTCCCGTCACTCACCGTCACGCTGCCCGTCGGGGTCCCCGTGCCCGGCGCGACCGCCGCCACGCTCACCGCCACCGTGTAGGCCTGGCCCACCACCGTCGCGGTACTCAAGTCCGACGTCACGGTGGTCGTCGTCGCGGCCGCCGTAATGTCGAACGCCGCGCTCGTGGCGCTCACCAACCCGGACCCGAACGCGGCGAGCGCATAGCCGGCCGCCGCCTTGTCGAGTCGGATGTTGGTGAAGGTCGCGATGCCGTTCACCGCGTTCGTCGGCGCCGCGCCCGAGAGGGTCACCACCCCGCCGGTGGGGTCGTTCGAGAGCACCAGGGCGATCTGGTCGGTCGCTCCCGGCAGCGTGTTGCCCGCGGCGTCCTGGACCGCCACCTGAATCGCCGGAGTGTTCGGTGCGCCTACCACCACGCTCGACGGCTCGACCACGAATGCCAGCTTGTTGCCGCTGCCCACGGCGACCTCGAACTGCGCACTGGTGGCGGGCGTGAGCGGCGCGCTCGTCGCGGTGAGCGTGTACGGGCTACCGGCCTGGTCGATGCTCAACGTGGAGAAGGTCGCCACTCCGCTCACGGCATTGACGGTTGTGGTCCCACTGAGCGTGCCCGTGCCGGGGTTCGAACCGATC
>JAOUDR010000633.1 GCA_029859185.1 Gemmatimonadota bacterium | reverse complement strand
GTCGTGGTTGCTGTGTCGTTCCGTGCGGCCGTGGCGGTGGCCATCCGTTTGGGAGCACTCTGAGCAAAGTCTGCTCCTGGCCGGTTCCTGCCGGTCTCTCAACGGCCACAAAGCGGTCGTTCCCCGTTCTGGAAGAGTAGGACCGACTTCCACTCGGGCCGCGACGCCTCTACTCCGTACAGACTATCTTCCCCCCGACGACCGGCCGCGGCTAAAGGCTTTGTTGTCCGCCAGGTAGGCCAGAGCTAAAGGCTTTATTGTCGAGTTAAAGCCTTTATTGTCTCTTGCCAACAGCTTCCGCTGAACTGGCGGCGCTACTCCACCGTCACGCTCTTGGCGAGGTTGCGCGGCTGGTCGACGTCGGTGCCCTTGAGGATCGCGCAGTGGTAGGCGAGCAGCTGCAGCGGGATCGTGTACACCGCCGGCGCCTGGAAGTAGCTCACGTGGCGCGGCATCTCGATCACGTGCACGCCGTCCGACGCCTCGAAGCCTGACTCCGGGTCGGCGAACACGTACAGCACGCCGCCGCGGGCGCGCACTTCCTGCAGGTTGCTCTTGAGCTTCTCGAGCAGGTCGTTGTTCGGCGCCACCGCGATGACCGGCATGTCCTCGTCCACGAGCGCGAGCGGGCCGTGCTTCAGCTCGCCGGCCGGATACGCCTCGGCGTGGATATAGGAGATTTCCTTGAGCTTGAGCGCGCCCTCGAGCGCGAGCGGGTACATCGCCCCGCGGCCAAGGAACAGCGCGTGCTGCTTGTCGGCGAACCGCTTGGCCAGCTCCTTGATCGTGCCGTCGAGCTTGAGCGTCGCCTCGATCAGCGACGGGATACCGAGCAGCTTCTGCACCAGGCCGCGCTCGCGCTCGGCGTCGGCACCGTGGAACTTGGCGAGCGCGATCACCAGCATGCTGAGCGCGGCGATCTGCGTCGTGAACGCCTTGGTCGAAGCCACGCCGATCTCGGGGCCGGCCCGCGTGAGCATCACCAGCTCGGACTCGCGCACCAGCGAGCTCTCGGGCACGTTGCAGATCGCGAGTTGCGAGAGGTAGCCCGCCTGCTTCGCCAGGCGCAGCGCGGCGAGTGTGTCGGCAGTCTCGCCGGACTGCGAGACGCTCACGAACAGCGTGTTCTTCGGCACCACCGGGTGGCGGTAGCGGTACTCGCTCGCGATCTCCACCCAGCACGGCAGGCGGCAGATCTGCTCGATGAAGTACTTGGCGACCAGGCCCGCGTGGAAGCTCGTGCCGCAGGCGACGATGCGCACCGCCTCGGTCTTCGCGAACACGGACTGCGCAGCCGGGCCGAACGCCGCCTCGAGCAGCTTGCCGCCGGCGACGCGCTCCTGCAGCGTCTGCGCCACCGCGCGCGGCTGTTCGTGGATCTCCTTGAGCATGTAGTGCGGGAACTCGCCCTTCTCGGCCGCATCCGCACTGAGCTCGCTCACGTGCGTACGGCGCTGCGCCGAGTTGCCCTCGCGGTCGAGGATGCGCACGCTCTGGCGGCGCACGTCGCCCACGTCGCCTTCCTCGAGAAAGATGAAGTTGCGCGTCACGGGCAGCAGGGCCGCGACGTCGGAGGCAACGAAGTTCTCGTGCTCACCGAGCCCGATCACCACCGGGCAGCCTTCGCGCGCGACGACGATGCGGTCCGGGTCCGCCTGCGAGACCACGGCAAGCGCATAGGCGCCCTCGAGCTCGGCGACCGTGGCGCGCACCGCCTTGAACAGGTCGCCGGTCACGTTCAGGTGATGGTGGACGCGGTGCGCGATCACCTCGGTGTCGGTCTCGGAGGTGAACTCGTAGCCCGCCGCCTTGAGCTCGGCGCGCAGTTCATCGTGGTTCTCGATGATGCCGTTGTGGACCAGCGCGATGCCGTCCTTGGAGATGTGCGGGTGGGCGTTGCGCTCGCTCGGCACGCCATGCGTGGCCCAGCGGGTATGGGCGATGCCCAGCAGTCCGTGCGTCGGGTCGCCGTCGATCGCATCCTGCAGCTTCTGCACCTTGCCGACCGCGCGCAGCCGCTTGATCTTGCCCGTGCCGTTCAGGACGGCGACGCCGGCCGAGTCGTAGCCACGGTACTCGAGGCGACGCAGGCCCTCGATCAGGACAGGGACGACGTCACGCTGGGCGACGGCTCCGACGATTCCGCACATGCTGGATCCTTGGGTGGGCGGGGCGGCGAGGCTACCAGAAATCCTTTACCAATCAAAGGAATACCGGATTTCCGTCGCGCACCGTCGCGGTGATTGTTCCGGCACCGATTGTAGGCGCTGGGATGGTGGCGGCGGAGGTTTGCGTCACATTTGGGCGATCGGCCGCCCGGGCGCCCGTCTTGCATCGGGAGGGGCTTTGGCTGAGGCTTCGGCCTTTCCTGCATTTCCTCCCACCTTCCCGCCCTTTCTCAATGTCCCAGACGTCCACCGAACCCGCCGGCACCCT
>JAOUDR010000062.1 GCA_029859185.1 Gemmatimonadota bacterium | reverse complement strand
CGACGACGATGAGCTCGTGCGTCTCCGTGGCAAGCCGAATTTCCGGACGCTCGGCAAGGTGTACGGAAAGGACACGCCCTTGGCCGCCCAGGTGGCGAGTCAGCTCGACGCCGCCGAGTTGCGCGCGCTCGAGGCGGGAACCGACGTCACCGTGGAAGCCGACGGCCGCGCGTTTCGGTTCCGACCGGAGGACGTAGTCGTCGAGCGCGAGGTCGCCACGGACTGGCTCGTGCAGAGCGAAGGGCCCCTGGTGGTCGCGCTCGATCCCACGGTCACCGAAGACCTGCGTCGCGAAGGACTTGCGCGCGAGATCGTCAACCGTATCCAGCGGTTTCGCAAGGAGGCTGGGTACGAGTACACCACCCGTGTTAGTTTAAGTGTTTCCGGTGATCCGGAAATCGAGATGGCGGCGACGGCTCACCGCGCGACGATTGCGGCAGAGACGCTCGCTCGACAGGTCGACGTCGGCCGGGAGTTGGACACGGCGGACGTGCGGGAGACCACGGAAATCGACGGCCGGGCCGTCGTGATCGCCCTACGGCGTCACGGGACGACCGACCCTGGCGGGAAGGCACGATGAACAAGAAGCAGTTGACACACCTGGAGAAGCGCTTGCTCGAAGAGCGCGCTCGCGTCATGAAGGAGCTCGGCATCTACGAGAAGTCGTTTGCCGGCACGCTGCAGTCGTCGGACGGCGACCTGTCGTCGTATTCGTTCCACATGGCCGACCAGGGTACCGACGCCATGGAGCGGGAGAAGGAGTTCCTGTTCGCGTCGAAGGAAGGACGCTATCTCTGGCATGTGAACGAAGCGCTGCGGCGACTCTACAAGTCTCCGGAGACCTTCGGCGTGTGCCACGAATGCGGTGACCAGATCGCCTTCGAGCGGCTCGACGCCCTCCCCCATGCGCGCCTCTGCATCAAGTGCAAGGCGAAGGAAGAAGATGGCGACCGCCGGTAGGTGGGTCTTCTGGCCGGTGGTCGCGGTGGTGGTCGTGCTCGACCTCATCACCAAGCAGCTCGCGGTGGCGATGCTTGGTCGGGTGCCGGTCTACCTGCTCGGCGAGTGGTTGAGTCTGCGGCTCGTGTACAACCGCGGGGCGGCGTTCGGCATCCACGTGGGGGAGTACTCGCGCGTCGTGTTCACGTTGCTCGCCCTCGTGGCTCTCGTGGTCCTCGGGGCCATGGCCCGGCAAACCAAAGCGGGAGATCGCACACGCCTGGTCGCCTTGGCCCTGGTCTGCGGCGGCGCGGTCGGCAACCTGATCGACCGGCTCCGTACCAGCCGGGGCGTCGTCGATTTCATCGATGTCTGGATCGGCTCGTTCCATTGGCCCACGTTCAACGTGGCCGACATGGCCGTGAGCTGCGGCGCGATCCTGCTCGCGGTGGTCCTCTGGCAGGAGGGGAAGGACGGTGAGCGAGCCTCCCCGCAGGCCGACGCCGCCGAACTCTCTCCCTGAGCCTCCCGGGTCGGTCGCCGACGTCCGGACGTTCTCGGTCCTGACGGCGTCCACGGAGCGACTCGACCGGTTTCTCGCCGATCAACTTGCGCTCTCCCGAACCGTGGCGGCGCGCCTCATTGCGGCAGGCGCGGTCACGGTGAATGCGGAATCCACGCGCGCGAGCCGACTGCTCGAGCGCGGGGACGTGGTCACGCTCACCCTGCCCACGGCCGCGGCCCCACGGGAGATCACGCCCTGGGCCGTCCCGCTGGTGGTGGTGCACGAGGACGACGATCTCCTCGTCCTCGACAAGCCGGCGGGCATGGTGGTGCACCCCGCGCCCGGGCATTGGGATACCACCTTGGTGAACGCCCTGGTCGCCCGCGGCATCCGACTGTCGTCCGGCGAGCGGGGGCGTCCGGGGATCGTCCATCGACTCGATCGTGATACGTCCGGATTGCTCGTCGTGGCGAAGCACGACGAGGTGCATCGACGGCTGGCGCGGGCGCTCGGGCTGCGGCGGATCGAGCGCCACTACGCGGCCTTGGCGTGGGGACACGTGCCCGAGCCACGGACCATCGACGCCGCGATCGGGCGCCACCCCCGCGATCGGAAGCGCATGGCCGTGCTTGCCACGGGCCGGGCGGCGCGCAGTCACGTCGATCCAATTGCCCGCTTCGGCGTCTGCGACCTCCTCCGCGTCCGGCTGGCGACCGGCCGGACGCACCAGATCCGGGTGCACCTGGCGCACGTGGGCCACCCGGTCGTGGGGGACCCGGTGTACGAGGCGGGCGGCAGCCGGCGCATGACCGGGGCGGACCAGCCGGCCGCGCGGGCGCTGGCCGCCGCCGCTCCGCGCCAGGCGCTGCACGCCGCCCGGCTCGCATTTGCCCACCCACGGACGCGGGAGTGGCTCGAATTCCGGTCCGAATGGCCAGCGGATCTGCAACCCGCACTCGCCGCCGCGGCGGGGGATGAGGCGCTGCTTGCTCGCCCCTCACCGCTGGACTATCTTGGCTTCTTTAAATAAGATGGACAACTTTTCCGCTCGCCTGTTGGTGTTCCGCGTGGCCGACGCCATGGCCGCCGTCGAGGCCACGACGGTGCGGGAGATCATTTCGTCTCAGGCTGCAACACGGATTCCGGGAGCCCCCCCAGCGGTCCAGGGGTTGATCAACGTGCGCGGTGAACTGGTGACGCTCCTCCGAGGCCACGTGCTGCTGGGGCGATCCAACGCAGCGGATGGAGAGACGGTGGTGTTGATCCGGTGGGGTGGGGCCAGCGTGGCGATCACCGTGGACGAGGTGGTGGACCTGATCCCCACCAGTGAGGTCGAACTGACGACGCGGGACGATCTGCCGGGCATCGACCCGAAGCTCGTCCGAGCGGTGGGCCTGCACGCCGGGCGCTCGTTTCTCGTGCTCGACATCGATGCACTGTTGCGGCCGCTCCTTGCGGCCTGAGGAGGAGTTGTGAGCCATACGGTGCTGGTCTGTGATGATGCGATCTTCATGCGGACCATGATCTCCGACATATTGGGGGGGGCAGGGTACGAGATCGTGGGCGAGGCGGAGACCGGTGTGCAGGCCATCGAGCAATACAAGCACCTCAAGCCCGACCTCGTGACCATGGACATCGTCATGCCGGACCTGGGGGGGATCGAGGCGGTCCGCGAGATCGTCAAGTTCGATCCGGCCGCCCGCATTCTCATGTGCAGTGCGATGGGACAGCAGGCCCTG
Source organism: Gemmatimonadota bacterium (assembly GCA_029859185.1). Classification (GTDB taxonomy): domain Bacteria; phylum Gemmatimonadota; class Gemmatimonadetes; order Gemmatimonadales; family GWC2-71-9; genus JAOTWJ01. The sequence goes on along the minus strand of JAOUDR010000062.1, from coordinate 6,844 downwards.
GTCGTCGAGGCCATTCAGGCGGGGGCCCGGGACTTCGTCGTCAAGCCGTTCCAGCCTTCACGCGTGCTCGAGGCGGTCCAGCGGGTGCTCGGCTAGCATGGACCTGTCGCAGTACACGGAGCTCTTCCGCGCGGAGACCCGAGATCACCTCACCACGCTGAACCGCTTGCTGCTCGAGTGGGAGCAACATCCGGATCAGGCGGAGGCGCTTCCCGGAATCTTCCGGGCCGTCCACACCATGAAGGGGATGGCGGCAACGATGGGCTATGCGCGGGTGGCCGACCTGGCGCATCGCGCGGAGACCCTGCTCGACCTGCTTCGTACCGGCGGCCGGGCGGTGACCGAGGAGGAGTTGGAGCTCCTGTTTCGCACGGCGGACGGGCTGGAGGCCCTGGTGGAAGCCACCGCGACGGGGCGGGAGGCGGAGATCGATGTCACCCCGATCCTCGCGCAGCTCGACGCGGCCTCGACCCAGCGCGAACCGCCCGAACAGCCCGGGCGCGCCCAACGCCGCATCTCCTTCGTGGCGGCCCCGGTCGGCACGGGTCGGAAGGTGGCGGTGCACCTTCGGGCGGACTGTCTCCTCAAGGGTGCCCGCGCCCTCATCGTGCTTCGCCGCGTCGAGGCACTGGGCACGGTGCATGGCGTCGAGCCCGCGCCGACGGCGCTGGCGAGCGACGGATTCGACGGCCGATTCTCCTTCCGGATCGACACGCAGGCGTCGGGTGACCAGATCGAGGAGGAGATTCGGGCGGCAGGTGATGTCGAGACGGTTCGCCTGGATGCGTTGGAGGAGGGAGTCCCGCACGAGGAGGAGCGCGAGGCCGGGCGGACACGCCACATCCGCGTGGACCTCCGGCGGCTGGATGCCTTGATGAACGTGATCGGTGAGCTGGTTGCCGCCCGTGGCCGACTCGAGCACCTGACGGTCGCGCGGCGCGATCCGGAGTTGGCTGACGGGGTGGGGGTGATCTCGTCGCTCACGCGTCAGCTGCAGAGCGAGATCCTGCAGGCGAGGATGACGCCGGTCTGGCAGGTCTTCGACCGATTTCCACGGGTGGTTCGCGACCTCAGTCGGCAGCTCGGCAAGCAGGTGCAGTTCCGGGTCGAGGGCAAGGAGATCGAACTCGACCGGGCGATCCTCGACGAGATCGGCGATCCGCTGATCCACATGCTGCGCAACGCGGTGGACCATGGCATCGAGACCCCCGAAGTGCGCGTAGCGGCCGGCAAGCCGGCGGCGGGGCAAGTCACGCTGGCCGCGCTGCGCGATCGCGAAACCGTCGTGATCATCGTCTCCGATGACGGGCGGGGGATCGACCGGGCCAAGATCCTGGCCGAGGCCAAGCGCCGCGGGGTGGTGGACGAACACGCGCCGGAGATCGCCGACGATCAGCTCCTGCGGGTCCTGGGCCGGTCGGGGTTCAGCACGGCGGGGCGGGTGTCCGAGGTATCCGGTCGCGGCGTCGGCGTGGATGTGATTCTCACCCGCATGCGGGAGCTTGGCGGGTCGGTCGAGATCCGGAGTGTGCCAGGGGAGGGAAGCACGTTCACGCTCCGCCTGCCACCGACGCTCGCGATCGTGCGCGCGTTGCTGGCGCGGGTTGGTGGGGAACGCTATGCGTTGCCGCTCACACACGTCGCCGAGACGGTGGAGCTCGATGAAGCGCACGTGACCCACTTCGAGGGCAAGCAGGCGCTCCTCCTCCGGGACGCCGTCCTTCCGCTCGTGCATCTGCGGGAGGTGCTCGGGGTCGGCGGGGCGCCGCCGACCCGCCGGCCCGTCGTCGTGCTGCAGCTGGGGGACCGGCGCACTGGTCTGGTGATCGATCGGATGGAAGGGCAGCAGGAAATTGTCGTGAAGGCGTTCGCGCCGCCCCGGGGGACCCTCCCGATCTTCAGTGGCGCCACCGTGCTCGGGGACGGGGAACCAGTCCTCATTCTCGATGCCGGCGGGCTCGTTTAGCCGCGGGGGGATACATGGACGAAGTGCGGGATCTCAAGGAGCTGCAGCTCGACGCGCTGAAGGAAGTCGCCAACATCGGTGCCGGGCACGCCGCGACGGCGCTCTCGCAGCTCACGAATCGGCGCATCATGATCAACGTCCCGCAGATCGAGATCACCCGGCTCGAGGACGTCCCGCAGACGTTCGGGGATCCGGAAGCCGTGGTCGCCGCGGTGTTGATGCACGTTCTGGGCGACCTCACCGGACGGACCCTGCTGTTGTTGCCGGAAGAGAACGCGTGGCTCTTGTGCGATCTCCTGCTACGGCGATCGGCGGGCACCACGGCCACGATCGGGCAGCTCGAGGAGTCGAGCCTGAAGGAAGCCGGGAACATCCTGTCTGGTGCGTATCTGAACGCCCTCTCCGACTTTATGGGGATGATGTTGCTCCCGTCGGTTCCGAGCCTGGTCGTGGATCTGTCCGGCGCGGTGCTCACCACCGCGTTCCTCAACTTCGGCCAGGATCGGGACTTCGTGTTCTGCGTCGAAACCAACTTTCACTTCACGGAGGCCGAGAAGACGCTCACGGGACACTTCCTCCTGCTGCCGGACCTTGCGTCCCTGCGGGCCATCTTCGAAGCGATCCGCCTCAGCTGAACGCGATGTCCAGCACCGGCCCGTCCGCTCGCGAGCGAGACATCCTCCGCTCCTTCGCCCAACGGATCGATTCGTCCGATCCGGGCGCGCACAACAATCTCGGCGTGTTGTACTTCCAGAAGGGGTTGGTGACCGAGGCGGTCGCCTCGTTCTCCCGGGCGCTCGAGCTCGACCCCAAGATGCAGGTGGCCCAGCGCAATCTCGAAATCGCGTACAAACAGACGGGGCACTACGACCAACGGGTTGCCGATCTCCAGGAACGGCTGCGCGTCGACCCGTCCGACGGCGAGGCGCGCTGGGAGTTGGGCCGGGCCTACGCGTCGCTCGGCCACTATGACGAGGCCGTGCAGGAGTTCACTGTGCTGCACGCGGCCCGGCCGCAGGACGTGGCCGTCCTGGTGCAGCTGGGACTCGCGGACAAGCACCGCGGGTCGATGGAAGCGGCGACGACCTGGTTCGAGCGCGCGCGGGTGCTCGATCCCGAGAGCGGCGTACTGCTCTTCTACCTTGGAGAGACGCTGTACAATCGGGGCCTCAATGTCGAGGCCGCGTCCGTACTCGAGCGGGCCATCGAGCGGACGCCGGATAGTGCCGAAGCGCACCACCTGCTGGCGTTCGTCTATGGTGACATCGGGCGACACGAGGCGGCGCGCGACGCGGCCGCGCGAGCGCGGCGGCTCAACCCCGCCATGGCGCGGGCGCAAGCCAACCTCTCGTTGGAGCGGTACGTGGGGGGGAACCGCCGCACTTCCGGCGTGATGATCCGTCCCGATACGCTCCCCGCGATTGCCGAAGGCCGCGCGCTGGCCCACTACAATCTCGGCGTGGCGTTCCGGCAGAAGGGCTATTACACCGATGCGTTGCGCGAATACCGGCTGGGGATCGAGGCGGGCGAGGATCGGCAGCTGACCCAACAGGCGATCGCTGAAGTGCATCTCCTGCGGCGGGATTTTGCCGCCGCGCGCGAGCTCTACGTCACGCTGACCCGGGAGCAGCCTGACTCGCCCAAACTCTGGAACGAACTGGGAGTGGTGCACCACCAGCTGGGGCATCCGACGGACGCGCTCACGGCCTTCAGCCGGGCGTTGTCCCTGGACGCCGACTACGCGCTGGCCCGGAGCAACCTGGCGATCACGCTGGCGCATGCCGGGCGAGTGGACGACGCGATCGACGCACTGCAGCGGGCCGCACGATCGGCGCCTGATCTCCCGGTGCCGCGACTGAACCTGGCCTTGCTCCTCGCCGGCGCCGGGCGGCTGGAAGCTGCCCTGCGGACCTACCGGGAGATCCTCGAACGGCACCCGAAGACGGCCCCGGCCTGGAATGGGGTGGGGTTGGTGCTGCAGCAGCTCGAGCGCACGGAGGAGGCGCGGAACGCCTTTGCCCGAGCGGTCGAGAGCGATCCGGATTCGGCGGAGGCGCACTACAACCTGAGCTTTGCGCTGTCCGCGTTGGGTGACCACGAGGGTGCCTTGCGGGCCGTGACGCGGGCGCAGACGCTCGATCCCTACTACGTGCCGCAGAAGCTCCGGCTGACGATCGACTTGCAGTACGAGGATCCGACCATCGCCGTGGCGCCGGAGATCAGCGGGGATGTGCGGCTCGGAGGAATGCCGGGCGGCCTGGAGTTCGATCCGACCATCATCGAGCAGATTCTGGGGGGCTTGAACCGCCCCAGCTCGAAGCCCGCGCCGCAGGACGGCGGGCCGCTGGCGCTCGCCCGCGACTATCTATCCAAGGGGCTGCTCGAGCTGGCGACGGCCGAGTGCGCGCGGGCGCTCACACGCGGCGCGGACCAGACCGACGCGCACGTGCTGAGCGGCCAGATCTTCCTGCGCCGGGGCTTGTACGGCGAGGCGCTCGAGCGGTTCCAGAGCGCCCGGGCCTTCGCGGCCGAGCGCGCGGACGCGCGGCTCGGCGAGACGCGTGCGCTGCTCGGGTTGGGTCGGGCGACGGACGCGCTGGAAGACGCGCAGGCCCTTGCACAGGCGGCTGCGGACGATCCCGAGACGCAACTCGTGGCGGCCGAGGTCCTGCGGGCGGTAGGTGATCCGGCCGCGGCGCTCGACGCCGTGCGGCGGGCCCGACAGCGGGCGCCGTGGCGGGCGGACGTGATGAAGCTCGAAGGCGACATCGCCCTCGGGACGGAAGATCTGGATGCGTCCCAGCGCGCGTATACGGCCGCGCTGGAGATCGACCCGAACATGGTGACGGCCTACGCCGCGCTCGGCGCGGTGCACGAGCGCCGCGGGGATACGGCCGGTGCCGAAGCGGCGTATCGTGCGGCGGTCGAGCGGCTGCCGACGTTCACGGATGCGGCGGTGCCGCTGTCGCGGTTGCTGTGTCGCACCAAGCGCGCCCGCGCGGCCGTCCGTCTCCTGGCCGACCTCCTGCTCGCCAACCCGGCCGACCTGGAGGGGCTGTTCGCGCTCGGGCACGCGCTCGTGGAAGACGGGCAGCTCGAGCAGTCGCTGCGGGCCTTCGAGCGCCTCCTGGCGTTTGATCCCGACTTTCCACCGGCGCACTTCTACTGTGGCATCGCGCTGGCGCGGCTGCGGCGCTACAGCGAAGCGGTGAGTGCGTGGGAGCGGGTCACCGTGCTCGATCCCGGCGGGGAGCTGGCCCAGAAGGCGCGGCGGCACGTGCGCACGGCGCAGGATCTACGGCATATCTTCGAGACGGAGGTGGTGTAGGTGGCGATCGAGGGTCCCCTCAAGGAGCTTGGGCTCCATGACGTCTTCCAGCTGCTGGATCTGAGCCGGAAGACCGGGGTGCTTCGCGTCACGTCGCCGCTGCGTCGGAACCAGGGAACGGTCTACTTCGACGGTGGGGCCATCGTCGGTGCCGAGGTGCGTTCCAACCCGCATCCACTCGGCGAGATGCTCGTCCGGACCGGCCGGTTGACCGAGACGGAACTCGCCATGGCGCGTGACCTCCAATCCCGGGGCGACCGGCGCCGGTTAGGGGAGATCCTCGTGGCGACCGGTGCCCTGACGCACCGCGAGTTGGAGCGGCAAGTCCGGCTGCAAATCGAGGAAGTGGTGTTCGAGGTCGTGAGTTGGCAGGAGGGGTACTTCTCTTTCACCGAGGGGCCGCTCGCCGATCTGCACACGGAAGCGGAGATCCGGATTCCCACCGAAGCCGTCCTCATGGAAGGCGCGCGGCGGATCGATGAGTGGTCGCGGATTGAGCGGCACGTTCCCCACCTCGCGGTCGTCCCGAGCCTCGAGGCGCTGGAGGACACGGTGCATGGGGCGCTCGACCTGCTCCCGGGGGAGTGGGAGGTGCTGGCGCAGATCAATGGCGAGCGGGATGTCCGCAAGTTGGCGGCCGACCTCGGCCGTTCAGAGTTCGAGGTGGCGAAGACGGTGTTCGGGCTGTTCACGAGCGGCGTGATCTCGATCCAGGACCCGCATCGGGGGGCGCCGGCGGAAGCCGGTCCCGGTCTGGCCGAGCAGCTCGCGCATGTAACGGTGCTGTTCGAGGCGGGGGAGCTCGAGGCAGCTCGGCTCGAGGTGGACGCCCTCGCCACGACCTGGGGGAACGAGCCGGCCGTGCATGCCCTCGCGGCGCGGATCGCGCTTCAGGCCGGCCGCAGTCGGGAGGCCGAGACGGCCGCGCGCCGCGCGTTGGGACTGGACCCCGTGCTCCCGGACGGGCATCGCCTCCTCGGAGACGCGCTCGTCGCGCAGGGGCGCCTGGGGGATGCCGCGGAGTGGCTTGATCGATGGCTCGCGCTGGACGGGCGCGCGGGGGTGGCGAGCGGGGAGGAGCGGGATCGGGTGACCGAGGCGATCGCGGCCGCGCGGGCCTTGGATACCTACTTGCGGGGGCAGCGTGGCTGACGCCATCCGTCGGATGACCGCCGAGTTGGCACGCGATCCCGCGAGCCTGGTCTTCATCCAGTTGGCCGAGCACCTGCGCCTCCAGGAACAACTCGATGCCGCCATGCGTGTCGTGCGAACCGGACTCGAGCGCTACCCGGATCGGCCGGACGTGGTGGACCTCTATGCGCGGATTCTCGCCGATGCGGGGAACCGCGACGCCGCCCGCGAGGCGTGGGAACACACCTTGACGCTGGCACCGCGCCACGTGGGGGCGCTCAAGGGGCTGGCCTATCTGGCGTATCACGAGCGGGACTATGACGCCGCCCTGGACATGCTCGAGATCGCGCTCTCGGAAGATCCGGCGGACGAGCAGGTCGTCGCCGCGCTGCACACGGCCCGGGCCGCGGCCGATCGCG
>JAOUDR010000631.1 GCA_029859185.1 Gemmatimonadota bacterium | reverse complement strand
CGTCCAGCGCAGGCTCGGTGTGACAGCGATCCCACGCGTGCGCGCAACGGGGTCGGAAGCGGCACCCCGCGGGCCAGGCGGTCGCGGAGGGGACGGCGCCCGGGATGGCGGGTGTCGGGTGCGGTGGGCCGTCGAGCCGCGGCGCGGCCGCCAGCAGTCCCCGGGTGTACGGGTGGGCCGGCTCGGCGAAGAGGCGTGCGCACGGCGCGGACTCCACGATGCGTCCCGCGTACATCACGGTCACGCGATCGGCAACCGCCGCCGCGATGCCCAGGTTATGGGTGATCAGGAGCATCGCCATCCCGAGCTCGTCGGTGAGCCGGCTCAGCTCGCCGAGGATCTGGGCCTGGGTCGTCACGTCGAGGGCCGTCGTGGGCTCGTCGGCAATCAGCAGGCGCGGGCGGGCGGCGAGCGCCATGGCCAGATAGGCGCGCTGCTGCATACCGCCGCTCAGTTCGTGGGGATACCGCGCGAGCTGGCGCTCGGGGTGCGGGAGCCCCACCAGGGCCAGGAGATCACCCGCGCGGGCCCGCGCACTGGCGCGATCGACCGCTTCGTGTGCCCGGATCGTCTCGACGAGATGCGTACCGATCGTCAGGACCGGGTTGAGACTCGCGCCGGGCTCCTGGAACACCATGCCGACGGCGCCGCCCCGCAGGCGGCGCAGCGCTTCGGGCCGGAGCGACAGCACCTCCTGTCCGTCGAAGCGGATCGAGCTCGCCGGGGCGACGGACGCGCTGTCGGGGAGGAGGCGGAGCACGGAAAGCGCGGTCACGGTCTTGCCGCATCCGGATTCCCCCACGAGGGCCAGCGTCTCCCCCGGGGCGATATCCAGGGACACATCGTCCACCGCCCGCGCGGGTCCGTCTCGCGTGGCGAACGTGACCGAGAGATGCCGGATCTCGAGCAGCGCGGTCATGACGCGCGTGGATCGAGCCGCTGGCGCAGCCCGTCTCCCACCAACGTGAACGCGAGGACCGTCATGACCAGAGCGAGTCCGGCGCCGCCGGCCACCCACGGCGCGACCCGGAGCAGCGGTTGACCGTCGGCAATGATGTTCCCCCACGAGGGCGTCGGTTGCGGGACGCCCAGGCCAAGATAGGAGAGGCCGGCCTCGATCAGGATCACCTGGCCGATCCCCATGGTCGCCACCACGATCACCGGCCCCGCGATGTTCGGCAACACGTGGCGCACGACGATCCGTCCCGCCGGAACCCCCACCGCGCGCACGGCCGCAATCCACGGACGCGCGCGCATCGCCCGGACTTCGGCCCGTACGAGGCGGCTCATGGCAAACCAGCCCGTGCCACCGAGGATCGCCACGATGGCCGGCACGGTAACGTGTTCCCAGAGCGCGAGCACCACCAGCACCGTGAAGAGGCGCGGCACGGCGAGGGCCGCGTCGACCATGCGCATGAGCACCGTGTCGACCAGCCCGCCCAGCCAGCCACTCACGACCCCCACCGTCACCCCAACCACGACCGCCATCAGAACGGCCAGGATGGCGATCCCGAGCGACACCCGGGCGCCGTACAGCACCCGACTGAGGAGATCCCGACTGTAGGGGTCGGTTCCGAGCGGGTGGGCGAGCGACGGCGCGGCGTTGCGGAGCACGTCGAGGGGCTGCACGTGGGGTGGGTATGGCGCGAGCACCGGCGCGAGGATGCCCAACAGCACGAGCACGCCGACCAGCGCGAGTCCAACGCGGAGCCGCGTCACTGGACGCTCCGCAGCCGCGGGTCCGCCACGCGGACGGCGACGTCCGCCAACAGGTTCCCCACGACGACCATGATGGCGGCGAGGATCGCGGCCGCCGTCACGATGGGGTAGTCACGCCGGCCGATGGCCTCGGCGGCGAGCCGCCCCATCCCGGGCCAGCCAAACACGGACTCGACGAGCACGGATCCAGAGAGCAGCACGGGGAACGCGAGCCCGGCGAGGGTCAGCGTTGGGGTGAGTGCGTTGCGCAGGGCGTGGCGCAGCAGCACCACGCGTGCCGAAAGCCCGCGTGCCCGGGCGGCCCGCACGAAATCCTGGTGCAGCGTCTCGATGAGCGCCGAGCGCTGATGCCGTGCCGTGTACGCGGCGCCCACGAGGCCGAGGGTCAGCGCGGGAAGCACGAGATGTTGCAGGCGGTCGGCGAACCGTCCTACCAGCGGGAGTCCCGCATGCCGGATGGGATCGATCGAGCCACCCAACGGGAGCCAGCCCAGCAGCTCCCCGAACACGCCGAGCAGGAGCAGGCCCAACGCGAACACGGGGGTCGAGTAGAGGGTCACGGTGACCACGGACAGCACGTGATCCGTCCGGCTGCCGGCGCGGCGGCCCTGGGCGACGCCAATCCCGATCCCGACGGCGAAGTCCACGAGGAGCGCGGCGGCGGCGAGCAGGAGGGTCTGCGGGATTGCGTCGGCCAGCGCGGCCGTGACAGGGCGGTGCTGTGT
>JAOUDR010000632.1 GCA_029859185.1 Gemmatimonadota bacterium | reverse complement strand
GTCGCATCGGCGCGCTCGACGGCTTGCTGCTGGTGGGTGGGTTGACTGCCTACACAGTATTCGTGATCCGGCAGAGTCGGCGCGAAGCGGCAGCCGTGAAGGCGGCGTATGAGAAGGCATTCGGCAATGCAGCGGCGGGATGGCGGGCGCGTCTGCCGTTGCAGGTCGCCTGCGTTATTGGCGGACTGTGCCTCCTGGCTCTGGGCGCGACCTGGCTGGTGGACAGCGCGGTGTCCATCGCCCGCGCGCTGAACATCAGCGACGCAGTGATCGGACTGACCATCGTGGCCGCCGGCACCAGCTTCCCCGAACTCGCGACCTCGGTGGTGGCGGCGATGCGCGGCGAGCGCGACATTGCCGTCGGCAACGTGGTGGGCAGCAACGTGTTCAATCTGCTGGGCATTCTCGGCGTTGCCGCGCTGGTCACGCCGGGTGGGCTTACCGTTGCACCCGCCCTCGTGAACTTCGACATTCCTGTGATGATCGCGGTCGCCTTTGCTTGCCTTCCGATCTTCGCCACCGGACACCGCATCGCGCGCTGGGAAGGGGGCGTGTTCCTGGGCTACTATGCGGTCTACGTGGCTTACCTGATTCTCGCCGCCACCCAGCATGACGCATTGCAGAGCTTCAGCGCGTCGATGCTGGGTTTTGTGCTCCCGCTGACCGGCGTCACGCTGCTGGTGCTGTGGGCGCAGCATCGCTCACGAGAGATCACATCGTGATCATGCGTTGTGGCCAGTCAGTGCTTCGCGGCTGCCAGTACGGATCAACAGATCATCGGCGCGAATGCAGCAACTCCGTCTGCGGCGCGCCCATGCATATGAGGAGTCATCATGCGATACGCACCGCCGCAGGCCATCTGACTAAGGAGCCGCCTAACAACCAGTTGCAGCGGACGGCCCGCTGCGCGGCCCGCCGCTGACCCGGAGCGTCAGGCGTCAAAGAGAATGACCCTACCTGCACTCCTGCATCGCATCGAAGCCGGGCGAACGGACCTGATCCTAGAACTGCTCGACTCGCAGGGCACTCCGGACCTGCTCAGCGAGCATGGACTAGACTTGCTGCGATGGTCGGCCTATTACGGTGACGTCAGCGCCTGTCGCTACCTGCAAAGTCGCGGAGTCGAACTCGGGAACCTGGACGGAAACCTGGGGCTGGCTGCCGCCGCCTTTCATGGTCATTGGCAGCTCTGCGAGTACATGCTCGAGTCCGGCGCCTCGGCTACTGCCGTCAGGTCGGACAACGGTGAAACGCCGTTGCATGCGGCGCTGACCAACGAAGACCGTGTGAGGTACGATTTGGTCGTGCGAGTACTTCTCGGCGCGGGGGCCGACCCAAACGCCAAGACGAAGCCAGGCGCGCCAACCGGGGCCTTCATGCGCGACGCCCGCACAAAGGGGGAAACGCCCTTACATCGCGCTGCTGTCTTCGGTTCCGAGGCAACGGTCAACCTGCTGTTGGCCGCTGGTGCAACCAGAGAAGCAAGGGACGCCTTTGGAGACACCCCTCTTGCATGGGCCAGTTGGGCGCGGAGGCCCGTCGAGATATTGCGCTTGCTTCTCCATGGCGAGCATCGCATCCGTTCGCAGTACCGCCCTCTCCGAGCCAATCTGCTAGGCCAACCGACGGCGTCACCCGACCCCTCGCTCAACCCTCGAGGGATCAATCCACTGCTTCAGGCAGTGCATCCAGTCCTTCCCGCAAAGGATGTCGGTGAGTCTATTCGCTTTTTCGAAAAGCTGCGATTCTCTCTGCTCTTTTTGGACTCAGAGGATCGCCCGCGATACGCCGCGCTAGGGCGCGATGGCGTTGAGGTTCATGTGCAATGGACGGACGAAGGCCAGTGGGCGTATCCAACCGACCGCCCAGCGTTCCGCTTCGCCGCTAATGACGTGGATGCGCTCTTTGAGGAGTTCCTTAGGTCAGGAGTGATCGGCCCGCAGCAAAACGAGCAGAGCCCTTGGGCGGCGCCAGCCAACACTCCTTGGGGAACACGAGAGTTCCACGTCCGTGACCCTGCAGGAAGCAGCCTACAGTTCTATCAACCGGCATGAAGACACGGTCGAGGTTGCCGTTTAGAGTCAACTTTGAAGTGCAACTCTTCGTCCGGTAGCGGCTCCGCCGGTAGGGTTTATAGGGCATAGCATTCCTCCGGGGTCTGGTAGCCGAGCCGCTTCCGCGGCCGCTGGTTGAGCTTGCGAGCGATGGTGGTGCCGTCCCGTTGGGTGAGCGACACCATGCTCCGCCGCTTCGGGGCGTACTGCCGGACCAGGCCGTTGGTGTTCTCGTTGGTCCCGCGCTCCCAGGCGTGGTGCGGCGTCGCGAAGTAGAACTGGACCCGGGTCCGGGCCTCGACGGCGGCATACCCGTGGAACTCGGTGCCGTTGTCGCTGGTGATGGTGTGCACCCGCCGCCGCTGGGCCCGAATCAGCGGGGTGGCCCGC
>JAOUDR010000630.1 GCA_029859185.1 Gemmatimonadota bacterium | reverse complement strand
CCCGTTCGAGGATGGCGCGGAACGGTCTGAACACCGTGGCGCCCTGACGCGCCCGCCATTGGCGTGACGCCATGCCGTTCGAGGGTACTGGTGGGGTGATGCCTGGAGGGACAGGGTGTCCCGTCAGGTTGGGCCGCGGTTGCACACCTCCAGGTAGACGGCCAACAGGGATACGGGTGCGAGCGTGACTGACTGGAGTCCCACCTCGCGGAACTGACCCGCCAGCGCATCGATGGAGGTGTGCTCGCGCAGGAGCAGCGTCGAGCGGTCGGCATAGTCGCGCACCGCGATGCCCAGGGCCTCGGCGTGGCGGCGTAGACCATCGTCGTCATCACATACGACCGCCGCCAACTGTACCGCGGGCACCAACTGCCGGAGCTGCTCGACCGTTCCCTGGGCCGCCACGCGCCCCTGGGCCAGGATCATCACCCGATCGCACAGCGCCTCGGCCTCCTCGATCAGATGCGTCGTCAGGAGGACGGCGGAACCCTGCGCGCTGAGGCTGCGGATCTGACCCCACACCAGCCCCCGGGCCTCCACGTCGAGCCCGACGGTCGGCTCGTCGAGCAGCAGGACCGCCGGCTCGTGCACCAGCGCGACCGCGAGATGGAGCCGACGTTGCCATCCCCCGCTCAGCGCCTCCACCCGCGTCTGTCGGTAGGTCCCGAGTCCCATAGCCTCGATGACGCGTGCCACACGCGTCCGGAGCCGTGCGCCGTGCAGTCCGTGGAGTCTGGCAAAGAAGCGGATGTTCTCCTCGCACGTCAGGGTGGGATACAGCGCGATCTCCTGGGTGGCCACCCCGAGTGCCGTGCGGCGCGTCCGCGTCGGGAGGCCCGCACCCAGCATGACCGAGCCTGCATCGGCAGGCAGCAACTCGGCGATGATGCTCACGATGGTGCTCTTGCCCGTCCCGTTGGCACCGAGCAAGCCGACGATCTCTCCCGCCTCAACGGCGAACTGCACCCCGCGGAGGACGTCCCGGCCACCACGGCGCTTCACCAGTCCGTCGACCGCCAGCACGGTCGTCACCTCAGAGGGCGCGCTCGACATCGAGCATGTGACGGTAGGACCGCGCCCCCAGGATCATGGCGACCGACGCGAGCAGGGCCAGCAAGATCAAGTTGCCCGTGACATCCGCTGGGTCCGCTCCTCCTGCTGCCACGGTCCGGAACGCCTGGTTCATGTGGAATACCGGGTTGGCCTGCGCCACCGTCCGGAGCAGCGGGGGAAAGTGCTCGGTAGGGAAGAAGGTGCCACCCAGTACGAGGAGCGGCACGCCGAGGCCCGCCACCGTGCCGTTCACGTCCTCCGCCGATTTCGCGACCTTCCCAGCGAAGAGGAACCCGAGCCCCACGTAGGCCGACACGCTCAGCAGGACGATCAGGGTGCCCAGGAGCAGCGAGCCGTGAAAGCCGCCGCCGCCGCCCACGGTGATGCCGTAGACCAGGGCCACTTGGGCCGCGGCGATCGCGAGGTGCGCGAGCACGACGCCCAGGAAGTACGACGCCCCGTCCAGGGGCGAGACGAGCAGGCGGCGCAACGTGCGCCGCTCACGCTCCGCCACGAGGACCGAGATGGGCCCGCCGAGGCAGCTGAAGAAGAAGCCCGCCCCAATGAGGATGCCTGGGGCGGTGGCGGTGAGCGCCGGGCCCAGGCCCGCCTGATCGGCCCGCACCCACCCGAACAGCAGCAGCATCGTGGCCGGGAAGACGATCCAGAGGGCCAGGACGCGGCGACTGCGTCCCAGTTCCGTGAGGATCCGACCGGCGATGACGAGGCTGGCAGGCATATGGCGCCTTCCCCAGGAGCGGCGTATCTTTACACTGTAAAGATAGAGCCGATCTGAACACTGTCAAGATTGGACGGCGTCGTGGCGCGTGCGACCTATCATCACGGCGACCTCGGGCCCGCGCTGATCGCGGCGGCCCGACGGCTCGTGGAACGCGCGGGCCCGAGCGGCGCGACCGTCCGGGCCATCGCCCGCGAAGCCGACGTGACGCCCGCGGCGCCATACCACCACTTCGCCAACCGCGACGCCATCCTGGCGTCCCTGGCCACGGACGGTTTCGCGGAGCTCGGCGCGGCTATGCAGCGCGCGGCCGACCGCGCACCGACCGGGCAGGCGCTGCGCCGACTGCAGGGCGCCGGCGTCGCCTACGTGCGGTTCGCGGTACGGAATCCCGGGCTGTTCCGGCTGATGTTCAGCGGGATGCTGACCGATCGATCGACGTATCCTGACCTGCAGCAATCGGCGACCGAGGCGTTCCGCGTCCTCCAACACCTGCTGGGTGATGCACGTGACACGGATCGGGGCGCCCTGCCACACCCCGCGGCCTTGGCGGCCTGGTCCACCGTCCATGGTCTGGCCATGCTGTTGATCGAAGGCCGACTTGGGGAACCGCCCTCCGAACGCCGGGCGATACGGATGGCTCGCGACGTGACGCG
>JAOUDR010000061.1 GCA_029859185.1 Gemmatimonadota bacterium | reverse complement strand
CTCGACGGCGCCAACCGGATCCCGGACTTGGTCGCTCGGGTCACGGACCTCGGGATGGACAGCCTCGCCATTACCGACCATGGCAATCTCCACGCCGCCTGGTCGTTTTACGAAGCCGCGAAGGCCGGTGGGATTCGCCCCATCATCGGCTGCGAAGCCTACGTGGCGTTCGGCTCGCGCCACGCCCGCGAGAAGCTGGTGGACGCGCCCGCACAGTACTCGCACCTCGTCTTGCTCGCGCGCAACCGGACCGGCTACCACAACCTGGTGAAGCTGTCTTCCATCGGATACCTCGAAGGCTACTACCGGCGGCCCCGCATTGATCGGGAGGTGCTCGCACGGCACCGGGAGGGCCTGATTGGCCTCGCCGCGTGCCTCTCCGGCGAGGTGGCGCTCTATCTCCGCCACGGGCAGTACGATCGGGCGCGCGAGGCGGCGGCGTGGTTTGCCCAGCAGTTCGGCCCCGAGGGCTTCTGGCTCGAGGTGCAGGATCATGGCATCCCCGACGAACACCTCGTGCGGGACGGCATGTTCCAGCTTGCCGACGATCTCGGGCTGCCGGTGGTGGCAACGAACGACGCGCATTACTTGCGGCGCGAGGACCACGAGGCCCACGATTGCCTCCTCGCGATCGGCACCGGGAAGGACCTCGACGACCCCGCCCGGTTTCGGTTCACGGGGCACGAGAGCTACGTCAAGTCGGAAGCCGAGATGGCCGCGCTCTTCCCGGATCGCCCCGACGTGCTCGCCAACACGCAGCGCGTCGCCGAGCTCTGCGAGTTCGACTTCGAGAAGCGCTACTTCCTGCCGCAGTTTCCGCTCCCCGACGGTTATGCGAGCGACAACGTTCTGCTCGTCGAGCTCGCCACGCGCGGGGCCGAGCAGCGGTACGGATCGCCGCTCCCCGAGCGGGTGGCCGACCGCCTGCGGTATGAGCTCGACGTCATCACGACCTGCGGGTACGCCGGGTACTTCCTGATCGTGCAGGACTTCATCCGCGCGGCGCGTGAGCGCGGGATTCCGGTGGGTCCAGGACGCGGCTCCGCCGCCGGCTCGCTCGTGGCCTACGGCCTCGGCATCACGAACGTGGATCCGCTCCGCTTCGACCTGCTGTTCGAGCGGTTCCTGAACCCCGAGCGGGTCTCGATGCCCGACATCGACGTGGACTTCTGCTTCGAGCGGCGCGGGGAGGTCATCGAGTATGTGCGCCAGCGCTACGGCCGGTCGAGCGTCGGGCAGATCATCACGTTCGGCACGCTGAAGGCCCGGGCCGCGATCCGGGACATTGCCCGCGTGCTCCGCGTTTCCCCCGCCGATGCCGACCGCATGGCCAAGCTGGTGCCTTCCGGCCCGGGCTTCGCGCTGTCGGCGGCGGACGCCGCCGAAAAGGTGCCGGAGCTCAGGGACCTCGTGCGCGCGGACCCGACGGCGGCCCGGGTCATCGACCTGGCGCAGCGCATCGAGGGACTGGCACGCCACGCGTCGGTCCATGCCGCGGGCATCGTGATCGCGCCGGGCCCGCTCGACGAATACGTGCCCGTCTGTACCCAGCCGCAGCAGCGGGGCACGGACGACGAGGACATCCGCATCACGCAGTTCGACATGGTCGGCCTGGAAAAGGTCGGCATGCTGAAGATGGACTTCCTCGGGCTGCGCACGCTGACGGTGATTCACGACGCCCTGGCGGCCATCACCGAGCGCCACGGCACCGTCGTGGATCTCGACGCCCTCGATCTCGATGACCCGGCGGTCTACGAGTTGCTCCGCTCGGGGCGGACCGCCGGGGTCTTCCAGTTCGAGTCGCCCCTCGCGACGGACACGCTCCGGCAGATGCGCTGCGACCGCTTCGACGACCTCGTCGCCACCAACGCCCTGCTGCGCCCGGGCCCGCTCGATTCGGGCATGCATCTCGTCTTCATCCGGCGGAAGCGCGGCACCGAGGTAGTGCGGTATCCGCACCCGGCGCTGGCCGAGGTGCTGGCGCCAACGTACGGGGTCATCGTCTATCAGGAACAGGTCATGCGCATCGCGAACGTGCTGGCGGGCTTCTCGCTCGCCGAAGCGGACGTGCTGCGCAAAGCCGTCGGGAAGAAGGACGCCGAGCTGATCCGCCGCGAGATGGGCCGGTTCGTGGAACGCGCCATCGCCAACGGGCACGAACGGCGCGTCATCGAGGATATCGCGGCCCAGATCGAGACGTTCGGCCGGTACGGGTTCAACAAGTCGCACAGCGTCGCGTACAGCATCATCTCGTTCCAGACGGCGTGGCTCAAGACCCACCATCCCGCCGAGTTCATGGCGGCCCTGCTGTCCTCGGAAATCGGCAACACCGACAAGGTGGTGGCGTACATCAACGAGGCCCGCGAGCTCGGCATTCGGGTCCTGCCCCCCTCGGTGAACGAGTCGGGTTGGAAGTTCACCGTGACCGCCGCGGACGAGATGCGGTTTGGGCTCGGGGCGGTGCGCAACGTCGGCCGCGGGGCCATCGAGTCGATTCTCGATGCCCGCAACCGGGACGGTCCGTTCACGGGCCTGGACGATCTGTGCGACCGGATCGATCTCCGCCTGGGCAACAAGCGCGTGCTGGAGTCCCTCATCGCCGCCGGCGCGCTCGACCAGCTTGGCGGACACCGCGCGCAGCTCCTCGCCGCGCTCGACACCGCCCTGCGGGAGGCGCAGCTGCGCCAGGTGGAGCGCGACGCCGGCCAGGTCTCGCTGTTCGGCGACGGCGCGGCCCCCGGGAGCACCCCACAACCCGTTCCACTCCCCGACGTGCCACCCTGGTCCGAGACCGAGCGCCTCGCCAAGGAGAAAGAGGTGGTCGGCTTCTTCATCTCCGGCCACCCGCTCGACCGGTTCCGCGAAGAAGTCGCGATCTTCGGGACGCGGACCACGGGCACGCTGCGGCAGTGGAGCGAGCACCAGGTCACGGCCGCCGTCGTCGTGACCGGCGTCAAGCGCCAGATCAGCAAGAAGACCGGGGCCGAGTACGCGCGGCTCGTGCTCGAGGACTTCCACGGGACCGCCGAGGCCCTGGTGTTCCCGGAAGCCTGGAGCAAGCTTTCGCAGATCATCCTCCCGGACGCGCTGCTCCTGCTGACCGGTGGCTTTAGCGCGCGCGACCGGGGGGAGGAGCATGCGCCGTTCATCGTCGAGGACGCCGTGCCGCTGGCCGACCTGCGGGCCCGCGGGGCCGTGGGCCTCGAATTGACGTGGCGCGCCGGAGCGGCGCCGGAGGCCGGCGCCATCCGGGCCGCGGCGGCGCTCTGCGCCGCCCACCCCGGACCGTCCCCCGTGTACGTTGCGTGGACCGACGGGAACGGCGCCCAGGCCCGCTTGCGCGCCCGCCGGCTCCGGGTCGACGTGAACGAAGAGCTGGTCCACGCGCTCCGCGACGTGTTGGGCACGGAGCGGGTGCGACTCACGAAGGCGAGGTGATCCCGTGGCGTTCGAGCTCGAATTCGAAAAGCCCCTCCTCGACCTGGAGCGTCAGATTACCCATCTGAAGCGCCTGGCCGTGGACCAGCGGCTCGACGTGGACGCGGAAATCGAGCCCCTCGCGCAGCGGCTCACCGAGCTGCGGCGGGACATCTATCGGGAACTCACCCCGATGCAGCGCGTCCAGGTGGCACGGCACCCACGGCGGCCGTTTGCCTGGGATTACCTGCACGCGGCGTTCACGGACTTCCTCGAGCTGAAGGGCGACCGGCTGTTCCGCGACGACCCCGCCATTGTCGGCGGCTGGGCCCGGCTGGACGGCCGGCCCGTCGTCGTGATCACGCAGCAGAAGGGACGCGACACGAAGGAGAACCTGTTCCGCAACTTCGGGATGCCGCACCCCGAGGGGTACCGCAAGGCGCTGCGACTGATGCACATGGCGGAACGGTTCGGCGCTCCCGTCGTCACGCTGATCGATACGCCCGGTGCCTACCCCGGCCTCGGCGCCGAGGAGCGGGGTCAGGCCGAGGCGATTGCCCGCAACCTGGAAGAGATGGCCCGGCTCCGCACGCCGATCGTGGCCGCGGTGATCGGCGAAGGCGGGTCGGGTGGCGCGCTCGCGCTGGGGCTCGCCGATCGCGTCCTGATCTTCGAGAACGCCATCTACTCCGTGATCTCCCCGGAGGGCTGCGCGGCCATCCTCTGGAAGGACGCGACCCAGAAGGAACGGGCCGCGCAGGCGCTCCGGCTGACCGCCGATGACCTGCATGCGCTCGGGATCGTGGATACCATCATCGAGGAGCCGGCCGGCGGAGCCCACGCCAGCCCCAAGCGGGCCGCCGCGTCGCTGCGGTCGGCCCTGATCGCCGCGGTCAACGAGGTGGTCGACCTGCCGCTCGACACGCTGCGCGCCCAACGCACGGAGAAGTTCCTGCGCATGGGCCAGTTCGCCGAAGGCTGACGCGTGCCCGAACTCGTCGAGGTCCGGTTCAAGGGGAACCGGAAGGACTATTTCACCTGGGACCAGCCCGATCCGCTCGCCCCGGGACTGCCGGTCATCGTCGCGGTCGACCGCGGCGAGGACTTCGGCACGGTCTCGGCGTTCGGCGAGGCCGCCGCCCGGAAGTGCGGCGTGGGCTGCTCCGGCTGCAGCCTCGGGGCGGCACTCGAGCCGCGCGGCACCGTCACGCGGGCCGCCACGACCGAGGACACCCACCTGGCCAACGAGCTCCGTAAGGCGGAGGACGACATCCGCCGCACGGTGATCCAGCGGGCCACCGCGCACCGCCTGGCCATGAAGATCTCCGACGCGGAATGGCAGTGGGATCGGCGGAAACTCACGGTGTATTTCACGGCCGAGCAGCGCGTGGATTTCCGCACGTTGGTGCGCGATCTCGCCAGCCTCTTCCGCACCCGGATCGAGCTGCGCCAGATCGGCGCCCGGGACGAGGCCAAGCGCCTGCAGGGCGTCGGCCGGTGCGGGCGGGAGTACTGCTGCTCGTCCTGGCTGCCCGAGCTCCGACCCGTGAGCCTCGCGCTCGCCAAGGACCAGCACCTCTCGCTGAACCCGTCGCAGATCTCCGGCGGCTGCGGCCGGCTGCTCTGCTGCCTGCGCTACGAGCACGAGTTCTACGTCGGCAGCCGGAAGCGCTTCCCGAAGGAAGGGAAGATCCTGGCAACGGCCCGCGGTCAGGAGAAGGTCCAGGCGGTCGACATCTTCCGCGAACGCGTGCTGCTCCGGTCCCCGGATGGTACCGCCCGCACGGTGACCCTCGCCGAGCTCCGGGACGAGCTCGCGGCCGGGAGCATCACGGCGCCACCCGCGCCCGCCGAGCCCACGCCGCCAGCCCAGTTGGCGACGTTCGACGAGGGGTCCAGCACGGTCTCGCCCGAGCGCACGCTCGACGCGGTCGCGCCGAGCCCCAAACGCGGCAAGCGACGCCGGCGGCGCGGCCGGCGCGGTGGCCGGGGTCGGCCGGCAGCCGAACAGGCGGGAGACGACGCACCGCCGCCGCCGGAGACGGACGGGCATGGGGAATAAGTTCTACCTCACCACCGCCATCGACTACGCGAACGGCGAGCCGCACCTCGGGCACGCGTTCGAGAAAGTCGGCGCCGACTGCATTGCCCGATACCGCCGGCTCCGCGGCGACCGCGTCCACTTCGTGATCGGCATGGACGAGCACGGCCAGAAAGTCGCCCAGGCGGCCGAGGACGCCGGCGTCGCGCCGCAAGCGTGGGTGGACGACATCGCGGGCCGGTTCCAGGTGGCGTGGGGCGAGCTGGGCATCAGCCACGACGACTTCATTCGCACCACCGAGGTGCGGCACCGCCGCACCGTCCAGGAGCTGTTCCGCCGCATTCAGGAACGGGGACACATCTACGAGGGCGTCTACAAGGGTTACTACTGCGTCGGCTGCGAGGGGTTCAAGCTCGAGAAAGACCTCGACGCGGACGGCCGCTGTCCCATCCACCCAACCCGGGAGATCAAGTGGGTCGAGGAACCCAACTTCTTCTTCCGACTGTCGTCGTTCGGCCCCTGGCTGCTCGAGCGATACGCCGCGGATCCCACGTTCGTGCGGCCGAAGGCCAAGATGAACGAGATCCGGAACGTGGTGACCGACGGCCTGCAGGACATCTCCGTCAGCCGGGCGCGTGTCCCCTGGGGCATCCCGTGGCCCGGCGACGAGAGCCACACGGTCTACGTCTGGTTCGAGGCCCTGATCAACTACCTCTCGGCCACCGGCTTCCCCGATGAGCGCTACACCGATCTCTGGCCCGCCGATCTCCACGTCATCGGGCCCGACATCGTACGGTTCCACGCCGCCATGTGGCCGGCCATGCTCGACGCCGCCGGCCTCGAGCCGCCCCGCGGCGTGTGGTCCCACGGGTGGATCAACACCCAAGGGGAGCGGTTCTCGAAGAGCGCCGGCGTCCGGGTCAGTCTCCGCGAGATCATCGACCGGCATGGGTCGGACGCCCTGCGGTACTTCCTGCTGCGTGAGGTACCGTGGGACGGCGACGGCAACTTCTCCTTCGAGCGGTTCGACGCGCGCTACACCGCGGACCTCGCCGACGGGTACGGCAACCTCGTGAGTCGCGTCCTGGCAATGATCATCCGCTACCTCGACGGGGTCGTGCCCGCGCACCCGGGAACGAACACCCTCCACGCCGCACGCGATGCCGCCTGGACGCGCTACACCGACGCGATGGACGGATATCTCCTCCACGAAGGCGCCGCGGCCGCGATGGCCCTCGTCGCCGAAGCGAACGGGTTCATCGAGGCCAGGGCACCGTGGACCCTGGCCAAGCAGGGCGAGCAGGCCCCCTTGGCCGACACGCTCGGCGCCCTCGCGGACACCGTCGCGGCGCTCACCGTCATGCTCGCGCCGTTCCTCCCCACCAAGACGGCCACTGTGTGGCACGCGCTCGGCAATGGCGGCCAAGTGACCCCCGTCACAGGACCGCTCCCGTCGGCCGCCCATCAGAAAGTGCTCAAGGTCACGCCACTCTTTCCCAAGCCGCCGGCCGCTTCGTAAGCTCTTTTGTGACAACAATTTGGATAGTGTCCGCCAGGGTTGACAGGCCCCGGACCTGACGGTATGTTCGAGCGCTGCCTCCCCCACGGGTTTCCGGCAGCGCGCCGTAGTATCCTGTTACGGCAGCTCAACAACGGCGAGGTCGTCGTGGCGCCCAAACGACGCTGGACAATCCTCCTGGTGCCTCCCGGCGCACGCGCATCGCGCAGCGTCGACGTTCCGGCACGGGCCTTCGGCTGGGCGGTTGGAGTCGGCAGCGTTCTGGCCATTGGCCTGCTGGTGTTCGCCGTCATGACGGCTACCAAGTCCATCAACCTCACCCGGCTCGACCGGCTCGAGCGCACTAATGCGCTGCTCGGCCAGGAGCTGGAGATTGCCCGCAGCCAGCTCACGGAGCTGCAGGACACCCTGACGGCCATCACCGATCGGGATCGCCAGGTCCGGCTGCTGGCCGGCCTCGAGCCGATGGAAGCCGACGTCCAGCTGGCCGGTATCGGCGGTCCGGTGGGCGAGTGGTCCGAGCGCGAACAACTGCTCGCGGAGGGCCAGGTAGGCCGCGAGGCGCTCAACCTGCGCCTCGACCTCGACGGGATGATCCGCCGCGCCAGCCTGCTCGCCGGATCGTTCGTCGAAGCGGCTGAGAGCCTGTCGTCGCACAACGATCGGTTGTCCCGCACGCCGTCCATCATGCCGACGGCGGGATATCTCTCCAGCCGGTTCGCGCGGGCGCGCATGCACCCCATCTTCCACGAGGAGCGGCCGCACCCGGGGATCGACATCTCGGCACCCCTGGGCACGCCTATCCTCGCGGCGGCCGGCGGCACCGTGATCCAGGTCGGCACCGGTACGGGCTATGGCAAGATGGTCACCATCGATCACGGATACGGGCTCGTGACGCGGTACGCCCATCTGTCCAAGGCACTCGTGCAGGTTGGACAGCGGGTGCACCGCGGCGACGAGATCGCGTTGGTGGGGAACACCGGCATCGTGACGGCCCCGCACCTGCACTACGAAGTGATCGTAAACGGGAATCAACAGGATCCGCTCAAGTACGTCTTCCCCGAAACGATCGTGGATTGACGGCAGCCGCACCTCCCCTGAAAACGAACCGCCGCACGCTCCTGGCATTGACCTTCGCCGGGGCCGTTGCGGCGTGCACGGATGCCCCCATCCCCATCGCGGTGCGCGTGACGCTGGACGGCGCTCCAGTCGCCGGCCTCGAGGTCACCGCCCTGCCCTACGCGCCCACTCGGCTGCTCGACTCCCTGGCCGCGGCCTACGGAGAGCCCCCACCCGACTTCGCGGATCTGGAAGAAGAACTCCTGGCATTCGCTCCACCGCCCCCGGCGCCCAACGACGAGACCGGCCGGGCGGCCCGCGCTACCCGCGACAGCGTTGCCGCCCTGGCGGACTCGCTCCGGGACGCCGACCGGCGGGCCCCGGAGTATTCGAGCGCCTACCGCCGGTTTCGACAGCTCTACGGCCGGTTGGTCCAGCGTTCGGCAGCCCGGGAAGCCGCCCGGCGCGGCGACCTCGACCCCGTGCGCGCCCTGGCCCTCCGGGCGGGCCGGGCCGCGGACTCGCTGCGGGCCTGGGAGCGGGCGGCTTACGGTGGGCTCGATACCGCTACCACCCGGGCAGAAGACTCGCTCGGCAGGCGCCCGGTGACCGGCGTGACCGACGCGGAGGGATGGGTCACCCTCATGCTGGCGCCGGGGTCGTGGTGGCTCGATGCGCGGCTGGACCACCCCGAGAATCCGTTTGCCGAGTACGTGTGGGAGCGACCGCTGGTGACGGCCGGGCTGTGGTTCCGCGTGCCGCTTTCGGAGCGCACGGCCCGCATGGCTTGGCGCCACTAGGCCGTCCGTGGTCAGCCGTTGGCGACAGGCGCGGCTGGCAGCCTCCGCGTCAGGCGCGGCTGAGAGCCGCGGCTCGGCCCTGCCGCTGACAGCGGCGTCCACCCCGTCAGTTCACTGACAGCGCCGAGCCGCGAGTCTTACTCGCGCCTTCGCGAAGCCGGAGCCTGCGGGTGGGCCATGGATTCCGACCGTCAGATCCCAGGTCAGGCGCGGCTGAGAGCCGCGGCTCGGCCCTGCCGCTGACAGCGGCGTCCACCTCGTCAGTTCACTGACAGCGCCGAGCCGCGAGTCTTACTCGCGCCTTCGCCACGCCGCAGCCCACCGGTGGGCCATGGAACTGGGCGGGCAGCCCCTGCGTCAGGCGCGGCTGAGAGCCGCGGCTCGGCCCTGCCGCTGAAAGCGGCTGACGCTGCAATGAATTGAGGTGGCGCTGCTGTCCGCCAATCCCGATTGTGGAGTCATGTACCATCGCCTGTACGCCCACATCGCCTGGACGACCCGCGATCGAGCACCCGTCATTGACGCGCGGGTCGCTCGCTTTCTCTGTCGCTACTTTCGAGGCGTCGCCCGCCAGGAGCGGGCACAGATACTCGAGATCGGGCTGGTTGCCGACCATGTACATCTTCTCGTGCGGCTCAACCCCGGCACGCAACTCCCTCGCCTGATCCAGCGCTGCAAAGGGGGCAGCGCTGTCATCGCCACGCGGGAGCGGCACGCAGCTGAGGACAGGCAGCTGCGTTGGGGTAAGGGGTACTCAGTGCACAGCATCAGTCCTCGCGCCCTTCCCGCAGTCCGCACTTATCTCCGAACCCAGGCTCAACATCACCCGAGCGCTGCCATCCCTGGCTGGGAAGGCGCTGACGCCGAGTTCGATCCGGTCAGCAAGGACGAGTGGCGGGCCGCTCCGCGCACGCGCGTCCTCAGCAGGTCCCGGACGGGAGCGCGGTCAGTTCACTGACAGCGCCGAGCCGCGAGTCTTACTCGCGCCAGCCGCGGCTCGGCCCTGCCGCTCAAGCGGCGGACGTCCACGGTGCACCTACGAACTGCCTGAAAACACAATGCCCCGGAGCCGTGAGGCCCCGGGGCATCATGCCCGACAGATCCGAGGAACGTGTTACTTGGTGATCTTCAGTTTGATGTTGTTCGTTCCCGTGTTGGCCGTCCACGGCGAATAGACCACGAAGTAGGTCGTGTTGGCAGCGAGCGCGATGTTGTTCA
>JAOUDR010000629.1 GCA_029859185.1 Gemmatimonadota bacterium | reverse complement strand
CCGAGCCGAACATGACGGGCCTTGCCACCGGACTGGCGTTGGACGGCAGGATCGTCTTCACCTACTCGATCGCCAACTTCCCGACGCTCCGATGCCTGGAACAGGTCCGGAACGACGCCGCGTACCACGATGCCGACGTGAAGATCGTCGCGATCGGCGGTGGCTTCAGCTACGGCGCGCTGGGGATGAGCCACCACGCCACGGAAGACCTGGCGATCCTGCGCGCCATTCCCTCCATCACGGTCGTGTCGCCCGGCTGCCTCTGGGAAGTGGAGGAAGCGACCGAGGCGATCGTGCGGACCCCGGGAGTCTGCTACCTGCGGCTCGACAAGTCGAGCGCGGGCCGCACGAACGCCGATGGGGAGACATTCCAACTGGGCCGGATGCGTGTCTTACGCGACGGCGACGACGTCAGCCTTCTCGCCACCGGCGGCATTCTGGGAACCACCTTACGTGCGGCCTCGCGGCTCGCGGACGAAGGGATCGGCGCCCGCGTCCTGAGCGTGCACACCATCCGTCCGTTCGACGCGGACACGCTGTTCCGTGCCTGCCGCGAGACGGGGGGCGTGGTGACGGTCGAGGAGCACGTGGTGGACGGGGGGCTGGGCGGCTTGGTGGCCGAAACCTGCCTGGAAGCGGGGGTCGTCCCGCGGGGCTTCCATCGGATAGGGCTACGCGCGGGGTTCTCGTCCATCGTCGGATCGCAGGAGTACCTCCGGGGCCGGTACGGGATGGATGAGGACGCCATTGCGGCTGCGGCGCGCGCGGTCGTCCGAGGGGACCCCCGGACGGGTTCCCGAGTCGGCCGGGCAGGTTCGTGAAGCGCGCACTGGACCTGGTGGCGTCCCTGGTGGGCCTCCTCGTCGGCAGCGTCATCTTGGTGCCCGCGATGATCGCTGTCTGGCTCCAGGACGGCCGCTCCCCCTTCTACGTCGCGCCACGCGCGGCGCGGGGTGGCGGGACGTTTCGCATGGTGAAGCTGCGGTCGATGCGCATCCTGGCGGACACCACCGGCGTCATGAGCACGGCCGGCAATGACCCGCGCATCACGGCGGTCGGACGCTTCGTCCGCCGCTGGAAACTCGACGAGCTGACCCAACTCTGGAATGTGCTTCGCGGGGAGATGAGTCTCGTGGGGCCGCGCCCACAGGTGCTGCCGGACGTGGCTCGATACACTGCGGAAGAACGTCTGTTATTGACGGTGCGGCCGGGCATTACCGACGTGGCGTCTATCGTGTTCGCGGACGAGGGTGAGGTCCTGCGTGGTGCTCCCGACCCGGACCTTCGCTATCACCAGGTGATCCGACCCTGGAAGTCGCGCCTCGCCCTCCTCTACGCCAGAGCCGATGAGTCGGTGATCCTCGACCTCAGGATCGTCTGGCTGACCGTGCTCACGATCGCCGCGCGCCCGCGTGCGCTGAACGCCGTTTCTCGTCTCGTGCGGGAGCTAGGTGGAGGTGAGGAGTTGGCTCGAGTCGCGCTTCGGTCCGAGCCGCTGCGCGAAGCGCCACCGCCCGGTACCTCAGTGGTGGTTACCAGCCTCGCAAGCTGACCTTCCCGATGCGGTGAAGCTCCCCGTCAGGGCCTCGCCGCGATGACGATCGACGCCGTGGACGCGATGATCGATGCCAGGGCCGCCAGGATGGGCACCCAGTTCATTCCGTCGGGCTTCGGCGTCTTGGTCGGCACGAACACCTCCGCCCCCGGCCCGGGCTTCGGCCACGACGACCAGAACAGGAACTTGCTCCGCGTGCGGGCCGAGCCGTTCGCCTGCCGCACCACCGTGCGGCCCTTGTCACCGTTCTCGGCGAAGCCGCCAGCATTCTGGAGGTAATACATCGCGTCTTTGCCCGTGACGTACTGCACGCTCGTGGGCGCCACCACGGCGCCCCACACACGCACCGTGGGCAGGTACTCCGGCACGAAGACGGAGTCGCCGGGCTGCAGGACGATGTCGGCGGGCGAGCCGGGGGTGGTCAACGCGGTCGCGAGATTCACGTTGACCTGGTCCCGATTCTGTGGCAGCACGACGCCCAGCGCGGTGTCGCTGGTCCTGGGCGCGCGCCGGCCGGCATCGCCGAGCCCCGAGTATTCGAAGAGCCGGAAGAACCGCGCGCCTTCCGGGTAGGCGCCCTCGACGAGCCCTCCGGCGCGGGCCACCAGGTCGCTCACCCGGGCGTCCCTGCGGGTGAGCGAGTAGGTGCCGGGCAGGCGGACTTCGCCGAGGATGGTGACGGAGCGCTGGAACTCGAACTCGGGTTGGCGGAGCAGGAGCACTTCATCGAATGGGGCCAGGAGGAACTCCGGTGTCGTGCCGGGAGACGCGAACGCGGGTCCTGGCGGGGCTGCGTAGGAGCCGTCGGCCATCCGGTCGACGAGATAGCTCGAGTCCATCGGGACCCTGAGGGTGTCGGCCAGAACACCGCCGGAACGATCACGCGGCATGCGGG
>JAOUDR010000060.1 GCA_029859185.1 Gemmatimonadota bacterium | reverse complement strand
AGAGGAAGAGCATCCCGCTCCGCAGGCCGAACATGTCGCCCAGGCCCCCGACGATCAGCGGGAGGATGGCGCCCCCGATGATGGCGCTGACGAGGATCCCGGAGAGGCTGCCGTGGTGCTCGGCCACGGAGTTGAGCGCGAGCGAGAAGATGACCGGGTACATCACCGCGGCAAAGAAGCCCACCAGCGGGAACGCAATCCGCGCCGCCGGCCCCGGCAGGAACAGCGCCGCGGTAAAGCTCGCGATCGCCGCCGCCGTGAACGCCACCAGCACGATCCGGCTGTCGAGCAGTTTCAGCAGCACGATGCCTGCGATCCCTCCGATGGTCATGAGGCCCCAGAACCAGGACACCGCGGTCGCCCCGGTCGTCTGCGGGTCGTAGCCGTGGTAGACGTGGAGGAACGCCGACATCCAGGTGGCGATCCCCTGCTCGAGCCCCACGTACGTGAAGATCCCCAGGAAGAAGAGGAGGACCTTCGGCGTCCGCAGCAACTCCAGGTGCGTCTGGAATGCCCCGACCTGCTCCTGCGCGGTCCGTGCGACCCTGGGGATCCGCGAGGCGGCGACGACGCCGATCATGACCAGGGCGATCGCGGCGAACAGCCAGTACAGGGAAACCCAGGGGAGGTCCTCGGGCACGACGCGCGCGAGGGTCGCGATCAGGACGTTCGGATGCGCGGAGGGCTGCTGCAGTCGCAGGACCAGATAGGAATAGACCAGCGGACTGAGGAATGACGCGGCGCCGAAGACCAGTTGGGCGACGGTCGCGTTGAACGCGTAGTGCTCCTCGCCCCCGGCCTCCCGCAGGAGGGGGTTGATCGCAACCTGCAGCATGGCCATGCCGGAGCCGATGAGAAACAGCGAGCCGATCGCGGTGAGGTAGTTGGGGAACACGGCCAGGAGCGACGAGCCCGCGAACGCGACCGCGAAGGCGGCGATCATGACCGGCTTTTCCTGGAACCGCTCGATGAGCAGCCCCGCCGGGACGGACATGACCCCGTAGGCGATGAAGAACGCGAACGGCAGCACGCCCACGAGCGTGAGGCTCAACGCGAAATCGTCGATGATCTCGGGAACGAGCGGGCCGATGATGTTCGTGAGGAACGAGATGACGAAGAACGTCAGGAACACCAGGCCGACGGCGTAACGGCTTCTGCGAATCGGGCTACCCTCCGCGTGGCGACCTGGCGGACCGGCGAGAATCTACACGGGCTCCGCCGGCGGGATACCCCCCTGCGGCGGCGCGACAAGCGGGGTGTGGGGGGGTGAAGTGGAGGCTTCTTCCGTTGCTGGTCCGTTGCCGACGCCCTGTTGGGGAAGCACGAGACGGCACTCGCGTGGTTTCGGCGCGCAGTCGAGGGCGGTTTCCCCTGTCTCCCGGCATACGAGCGCCCCGCATTCCTCGGCAGCCTCAGGTCGGATGCGCGCTATGGCGAGTTCCTGGATTCCCTGAAGCAAGAGAGCACGCGTCTGCGGCGGTCGATCGAGGCGCTCCTGGGAAGTGATCCGGGGTAACGAGCAAGACCTGTTCGCCCAGCGTTGCCGCGTCGGCTTCGCCTTCCAACAGGTGCCCCACCGCGATATCATCTGCAGCATGATCAGACGCATGGTTTTCGCGGCGCTGCCGCTCGTGCTGCCCCTTGCTTCGGCATTGCGCGCTCAGGACGCCCCCCCCGCAGTGACCGACAGCGCCTACGTGGCGGGTGCGTATCGCGTGTTCACCGGGGCGGGAGCCCCCGCCTCGCTGGACGCCATCATCGCCGAGATGGGGCGACATCAGGTGGTGTTCGTCGGGGAGACGCACGACGACCCGACCGGTCACATGCTCGAGGCGGCCCTGCTGCAGCGGGCGTACGAGGCGTACGGCGCCGAGGGTGCGAACGGCGGCGCGCCGCGCCCGGTCGGACTGTCCGTCGAGTTCTTCGAGCGCGACGTGCAGCTGATGCTCGACGAGTACCTGGCTGATCTGATCACCGAGAAGTCCTTCCGCGCCGCGAGCCGGCCATGGCCGCGGTACGAGACCGACTACCGTCCCATGATCGAGTTCGCCCGGGAGCACGGCCTGTCCGTGATCGCGGCCAATGCCCCGCGACGGTATGTCACTCGCGTGGGCATGCACGGTCGCGAGTCCCTGAACGACCTGAGCCCCGAGGCTCGACGCACCCTCGCTCCGGTGCCGTACGGCCAGCCGTCGGAGGCATACCGGCGCCAATGGATCCAGACCATCGCGGAGGTAATGGAAGAGGAAGGCACGAAGTGCGGCCTGCCGATTCCCGCACCCGCCGAGGGGGAAGCGGCGGTGCAGGCACGAGCGCCGGCCGGCACGCACGCCGGGATGGGGAACCAGCTGCACAGCCAGGTATTGTGGGATGCGACCATGGCGCATTCGATCTCGCTGGCACTGGCGGCGCGGCCGGATGCGCTGGTGCTGCACATGGTCGGCGGGTTCCACGTCGAGCGCGGCACCGGCACCCCGGAGCACCTGGAAGCGTATCGCGCCGGCACCTCGGCCATGATCGTGCTCCTGCGACCGGTGGAGGACGTCGATGTGTTCGAACCGGCCCCCGAGGGTCAGTGGGGCGACTTCGTGATCCAGACGGACCAGGCGCACACGCTCGAGGCCATCGAGTGCCGGGAGTATCTGGCCAAGCAGGTGCGGTGATGGGTGGTGGTGGGCATCCTGCCCTGGTCCCACGGTGGGCGGCATTGGCGCCAGCCGCTCGCGCCTTTCGGTCAGGCCCCGCCGTCCTGACTGGGTGAGGTGAAGGCAGACTCCTCGACAATCGTCCGCGCGATGGTGCACATTGGAAGCACCATGCTCGTGCTCATGTGGGCCCTGCTCCTTGGGGCGACGCCGGTGTCTCAGCAGCCCGATTCCATCGTGCTGATCGACTTTTCACGCGGCACGGCGACCGAGTGGTACGTGGTCAACGACGGCGTCATGGGCGGAGTGTCATCGAGCACGATGACCCTCACGAGGGACGGGACGGGCGTGTTCGCCGGCAATCTCTCCCTCGAGAACAACGGAGGGTTTGCGTCGGTCCGCGCCGAGGTTCGCGGCGGAACGCTGGCAGGATTCGCCGGCCTCGTCCTGGGGGTCCGCGGAGACGGCCGGCGCTACCAGGTGCGCTTGCGCACCGATGCCCGGTTCGATGGCCTGGCGTACCAGGCTGAGTTCGACACGGATCGGGACGCCTGGACGACGGTGGTCCTGCCGTTCGCCGCGTTCACGCCCACGTTGCGCGGCTACGTCCCGCGGAACGCACCGCCGCTCGATCCTGGGGCGGTCCGTCAGTTCGGGTTTCTGCTCGGAGACAAGCGGGAAGGCCCGTTCAAGCTGGAGGTCTCGCCGGTCGTCGCGGTGCGTGAGTTGCCCGGGGGCCGGTAGCCGCATCGCCGCGTTGTCATAGGGGCAGCCGGCGCCGAGGCCACCCTGTCGCTGCACTGTTGGACCGTCTCGCCGAGGCCCCGAAGCATCACGACACACCGTGGCCCCGTGTCTGCGGCTCGAGCCATCCGCTGGAATCCCGTCGTCCGAATGTGTCAGTGCCTACCCGGAGTCCTCGGTCTTCGCCACGAACCCTTTCTGAAGGTCGCCACAACAAGGAGAGCGGGCCGATGTGGCTCGCTCTCCTCTTCTTCGGCTTCTTCGGCCGGTGGCACTCCGTCAGGGCCGCGCGGCTGCCCGGTCGATGTCGCGCTGTCCCCCGAGATCAGGCAAGGTCGAAGCGATCGGCGTTCATCACCTTGTTCCAGGCCGCCACGAAGTCGCGCACGAACTTCTGCTGCGAGTCGTCTTGTGCGTAGACCTCCGCGAGCGCTCGGAGTTGGGAATTCGAGCCGAAGACGAGGTCGACACGCGTGCCGGTCCACTTCACCTTGCCGGTTGCCCGATCGCGACCTTCGAACACATCCTCGTCTTTCGAACTCGCCTTCCACTCCGTCCCCATGTCCAGCAGGTGCACGAAGAAGTCGGTGGTCAGCGTTTCCGGCCGCTCGGTGAAGACGCCGCGCTGGGACTGGCCGACGTTGGCATTCAAGACGCGCATGCCGCCGACGAGCGCCGTCATTTCCGGCGCCGTCAGCGTCAGCAATTGCGCCCTGTCGACCAGCAACTCCTCCGCCGACACGGCGAACTTGGTCTTCTGGTAGCTGCGGAACCCGTCGGCCACCGGCTCGAGCACGGCGAAGGACGCCACGTCCGTCTGCTTCTGCGACGCGTCCGTCCGGCCCGGCGTGAAGGGAACGTCGATGTGGTGTCCGGCGTTCTTCGCCGCCTGCTCGACCGCGGCACACCCACCGAGGACGATCAGATCCGCGAGTGACACCCGCTTGTCGCCGGACTGCGCCTTGTTGAATGCCCGCTGGATCCCCTCGAGGGCCTTGAGCACGTTCGCGAGTTGGGCCGGCTGGTTGACCGCCCAGTCCTTCTGGGGCGCGAGGCGGATGCGTGCCCCGTTCGCCCCGCCGCGCTTGTCGGAGCCGCGGAACGTGGAGGCCGATGCCCAGGCGGTCGAGACCAACTGGGAGATTGACAGTCCCGACGCGAGAATCTTGCCCTTGAGGGCGGCGATGTCCCGCTTGCCGATCAGCTTGTGCCTGACCGCGGGGACCGGGTCCTGCCACAGGAGATCTTGTTTCGGCACTTCCGGGCCGAGATAGCGGGAGCGGGGGCCCATGTCGCGGTGCGTCAGTTTGAACCACGCGCGGGCGAACGCGTCCGCGAACGCCTTGGGGTTCTTGTGGAAGCGACGCGAGATCGGCTCGTAGATCGGGTCCATCCGCATCGCCATGTCGGCGGTCGTCATGATGGTTGGAACCCGCTTCGACGGATCCGCCGCATGCGGCGCGAGGTCTTTGGCGGCCACATCCTTCGGCGTCCACTGCCAGGCGCCGGCCGGGCTCTTCGTCAGTTCCCACTCGTAGCCGAACAGCAGGTCGAAATAGCCCATGTCCCACTGGGTCGGGTTCGGCGTCCAGGCACCTTCCAGTGCACTGGTGATCGCGTCACCGCCCTTGCCCGTGCCATACCGGCTCTTCCAGCCGAGGCCCTGTTCCTCGATGGGGGCGGCTTCGGGTTCCGGACCGACCAGGGCGGCATCGCCTGCACCGTGACACTTCCCGAACGTGTGGCCGCCGGCGGTGAGCGCAACGGTCTCCTCGTCGTTCATCGCCATGCGCGCAAAGGTCTCGCGGATGTCACGGCCCGACGCCACCGGATCCGGGTTGCCGTTCGGCCCTTCCGGGTTCACGTAGATCAGGCCCATCTGCACGGCCGCGAGCGGATTCTCGAGTTCCCGATCACCGGAGTAGCGCTTGTCACCGAGCCACTCGCTCTCGGCTCCCCAGTAGATGTCCTCTTCCGGCTCCCAGACATCCTCGCGCCCGCCGCCGAACCCGAAGGTCTTGAATCCCATCGACTCGAGGGCGCAGTTGCCGGCGAGGATCATGAGGTCGGCCCAGGAGATCTTCTTGCCGTACTTCTGCTTGACTGGCCAGAGCAGCCGGCGCGCCTTGTCGAGGTTGGCGTTGTCTGGCCAGCTGTTGAGGGGCGCAAACCGCTGGGTGCCGGATCCCGCGCCCCCGCGGCCGTCATGGATGCGGTAGGTGCCTGCGCTGTGCCACGCCATGCGGATGAAGAGTCCGCCGTAATGCCCGTAGTCGGCCGGCCACCAGTCCTGCGAGTCGGTCATCAGCGCATAGAGGTCCTTCTTCAGGGCCTTCAGGTCGAGTTTCTTGAATTCCTCGGCGTAGTTGAACTCCTCGCCCATCGGATTGCTCAGGTGCGAGTGTTGATGGAGGATCTTGAGATTCAATTGGTTCGGCCACCAGTCCCGGTTCGTGGTGCCGCGGCCGGTTCCGCCCGTGACCGGGCACTTGCTATCGCCGTCCATGCCCTCTCCTATCGTGCTATGGACCTTCTCATTGTCCCGTACACAGGAACATGATTCGTCCGGTTTGGAATGTGCCTTTGACGCCGCCACGTCCGTTGGTGCGAAGCAAGGCGTCTACGGGATTCTGGCAACCCGCCCCGATGCTGGCAAGACTCGCATCCCGGCGGCAACGCCTGCCGCCCACCTGTCCCGTCCCTGGCGGCCCTGACCGACGGCCCGTAACGTAAACCCATCATTGGGGGAGCCGTGCCCGACCCGCTGGACCGTCTCGCCAAGGCGCTGAAGGACCGCCATGCGCTCCAGCGCGCGTTGGGCCGCATCCTGTTGCAGGCAGTCGAGGAGAGCTTGGCGTCAGGGCGAGACACCGCCAAGCGCTGACAGACGCGTCGATCCTGCCGCACGTTGACCTGGCGGCACGATCACAATGTCGTTCGGGTGGCCTTTATTGGCGCTGCGGTGGGGTTGGGGGCGCTTGGCGCCCGGTCCGCGTCTTCCTGCGGCGTGCTCCTCAGCGGTCGTGGTGCGGGACACGTGGCCGCCGGCCACGCGCCCCGCCCACGCAATCGGCTACTGTTCGCCGACCTTCTTCGGCAGCCAGAACGTCGGATCCTGATCCTTCGTTGCCTTGTCCACGTAGCTCATCGTGGCATCGACGCGGAAGTGATCGCTCTGCATGTTTGCGATCCCGGCGACGGCGTTCTGCATGACCGCCAGTTCATCGGTCGTCATGCCCGCCCAGATCTTGTCCCCCATCGCCATCATCGGGTCGAACGCCGCGTAGGACTCCGACGACGTGAAGACCATGTACGTGGGAGTGGGGCCACCCGCCACCAACTCGTACGTGCGATAGGCGGCGCTCGGGTTGTTCCGTGTGGCGGACGCCATCCACGTCTTGGACGCGGCCTCGAACGCCTGCTGCTGCCCGAGCCGCACGCGGAAGGTGGTCACCTCGTAGTACCGGACCTTCGCCAGGTTGGGAAACGCTCCCATGGAAAGGTCCGGGCGGGCGCGCAGCAGCATCGTCCGGACTTGGTCGAGCGTCTCCGCGTCCGCGCGCGACAGCCGGTCCAACTCGGCCGTCAAGGCAGGGTTGGCGGCGTTACGCTTGCTGTCCGCCTCCATGGCGGCGTACGACGCGCTCGGCACGAGGAACCACACCTCGCTGCCGCCGGTCATCGAGGTCAGCGCGAGATAGGTCGTGGGGCTGTTCGCCGTCGCGAACGCCGCCGGCCAACCGGCCTCGATCGTGGCATGCTCCGCCGCGCGACCGGTCTTCACATACTCGCGATAGATCGTGATGAAGCCGGGCTGACTGGCGGGCAGACCCTGTGCCAGGGCCGTGCCGGTACCACACAGCATGAGCATGGCCGGCGTGAGACGGGAAATCGTGGAACGCATGACTGCTCCTGATTCGAAGCGCCGAGAGAAGCGCCGAGGAAACCGCGCCGCGAGCTAACGTGAGGCGGTCGATGCCCGTCCCGGGGTGGGACGGGCTGACTGGTGACCCTTCACCAACTCTGTGCTACGTGACCATTGGCGTATCGGTGTTCCAGATGTCGCTCACGCAGAGCCACGAGCCGTCTGCCTGGCGCTGGTAGATCGCGCTCCACTTGCCGACCATGTTCACCGGTGCGGCGTCGGAGGGGGCCAGGTCGAACGTGAAGACACCGCGCGCATAGGCCATGTCGCCGTCACCGGCAACGACCTGTGGCGTGAGGGTGAAACCGGTGACCGGCGGGAGCGCCGTCACCCATGCGGTGATCGCGGCGTGTCCCTGCATCATGGCCTCGTTGGGCGGCATCCGCACGGCATCCGCGGTGTAGTAGCCGACATTCGTCGGCCAGTCTTCCGCTACCACGGTGGCGGCGTACTGCTCGAGCATGCCGCGGATGGCGGTTTCGTCCGCCGCGGCAAAGGTGGGTGGGGGCGTGGCGGCGGGCTGGCAGGCCGCGATCGGAAGCACCAACGCCAAGGCGGGAATCAAGCTGCGGAAATTCATACAACCTCGTTGTGAAAGACGCGCAGGGCGGTCGGGTCACCCCGGCCGCCCGCGCCACTCAACCTGCGGTATCTGCTATGCGATCATTCGATGTTGACCGTGATCTGCCGCGACTTGGCTGCTTCGACTTTCGGCAGCCGCACCGTCAACAGACCCGACTCGAACTTCGCGACGATCGTGCTCGCATCAATCGTCGCCGGCAAGGTAAAGGAGCGTTCGAACACACCGTACGTGCGCTCGCACCGGTACACCCGGTCGTCGTGCCGCTCCTCTTCCTTCTTCTCGCCCTGAAGCGTGAGCACGTTGTTCTCGACTGAAATCCTCACGTCTTCCGGCTTCACTCCCGGCAGCTCGGCCACGAGGCGGATCGTATCCCGCTCTTCGATGACGTCCACCAGGGGCATCCCGTGCCCGAACAGCGAGCGGTGTTCATCCCGCTGGAACCGGGACTCGAGCATGTGCTCGTAGAGCCGGCCGAGGCGGTTCGGATGCTGTCTGTCCAGCACCGACCACATGGGATTGAATTGTGTGACTTGCATGGTCCGACCCTCCCAGGGCAGACGCGCGGTTAGTGGCGCGCGGCCGAGATATTGTGGAAGGTCGAGTTGGACACCTCGTAGGACTCGAGCGTAGGCGTGCCCTCGACCAGCTTGCCCAGAGTCTTCAGCACCTCGGGATACGCGTCGCGGCCGTACGCCTCCGCGTTTTCCTTCTTGTCCCACAGGCTGATGGCCACCGCTTCGTTGCGGCCGGCGGCGACAAACGTGATCTCGTCCCTGAAACCATTCTGCTTGCGCAGCATGGGCAGGACGTCCGTTTCCACCTTGCGGGTGAACTCAGGGCCCGAGTTGGCCTTGAGGTGCAGCGTGACGTTGCGAGCGTACATATGCGACTCCTTGATGCAACCAGCATGAACCCCTGCTACGTGTGATTCTCAACTTGCGGAACCTAGCCACTTTACTATCTTTGTCAAGTCAAAGGTCGATTGACTGATCGCTCTTGACTATGACGGTTAAGCATCGTCGGACTTCACCGGGAGGACCCCATGGACGTGTCATTCGTCATCCGTCAGCGGCTGGAGCTGCTGGGCGTGGGGCAAAAGGACCTCGCTCGGGCGGCTCGCGTGACCGAGTCGTATGTCTCCCAGTTGCTGAGCCGCAAGAAGGCACCGCCGGCGCCGGGCCGGACGGACATCTATGACCGGATGGACCGGTTCCTGAAGCTGCCGACCGGGGAGCTGGCCAAGCTCGCCGACCTCCAGCGGAAGGACGAATTGAAGCGCGGGTTGGGGGATGAGCCCACCCCGTTGTTTTCGGAAGTCCGCGCGCTGATCCTGCGGAAATGCCGTCCCGAGAAGGAACGGGAGGTCCGCGCGGTGTTCGAGAAGCAGCCCTTCGGTGAGCTCGAGCGCCTCGTGACCCAAAAACTGCTGGACGTTGTGAAGCACGTGGCACGCCGGGAGCTGCAGAATGACTACTGGCTCCGCACGGTGGCGCAGCTCGGCGGCCGCAGCTTCGAGGAGATGCGGGTGATCGTGCTGGAGTTCCTCGATACCGACATCTTCCACCTGTCGGTCGAGCACTGCGTGTCGTTCCTGGATCCGCTGATCGCCTCCTGGGACATCGACCTCGCGACGTTCGGACTCGAAATCGTCCTGAACGAGCAGGTCGCCGCCGACCATGTGCACCGTATCGAGTTCGTCGAGCGGGAGTCCGAGGGGCCGGCGCAGGAGCCGGGACTGCACGCATTCCTGCACGATCCGTCCCTGAGCGGTACCGCGACGGCGGAGGAAGTGGCGTTTCTGAGCACGCTGCGCTTCCAGGACAAGCGACCTACGGCGCTCTACTACTACCGCGAGCTCCAGAGCCTGAGGGATCCGCTGCACTTCCGCACGGTGCGGACGGGTGAGCCGATCACCCCCCCGGCCCTATTACGCCCCAATGACTAGCGACGCGTCCTCCCCGCCCCCGCCCCCGTCCTTCGCCACCCCTGATGCAGGGGAGATGGCCGCCGCCGCCCCCGGCATCGTGGGCAAGACCATTGCCCACGTGGTGGTCAAGAAACGCCCGAAGAAACCGCTGAGCCAGCTGTTTCTGGTCTTCACCGACGGCACCTACTACGAGTTCTTCAGTCCGGACGGCGATCTCGAGGGCAGCAGCGCCATTGACCGCGGCGGCCTGGAGGA
>JAOUDR010000628.1 GCA_029859185.1 Gemmatimonadota bacterium | reverse complement strand
GCCGCGCGCTCAAGTTCTATGCGTCCGTGCGGCTCGACGTGCGCCGGATCGGGGCGGTCAAGGAGCGGGATGCGATCACCGGCAGTCGCGTCCGAGTGAAAGTCGTCAAGAACAAGGTGGCGCCACCGTTCCGGCAGGCGGAGTTTGACGTGATGTTCAACGAGGGCATCAGCCGCGAAGGCCTGCTCGTGGACATCGGCGCCGAAGCCAACATCATCGACAAGAGCGGTGCGTGGTATTCCTACGGCAAGGAGCGCATCGGCCAGGGCCGTGAGAACGCGAAGCTCTATCTCAAGGACAACGCCGAGATGTCGGCGGAGATCGAAACGAAAGTGCGGGAGTTTCTTGGGGTTTCGGGGAGCGGGGCGAGTTCCGAGGAGTAGAGAATGTGCGCTGTGAGCAGTGCGCCGTGCGCTGAACGATTCCCCGAAGACTCCAGCGCACGGCTCACAGCGCACAGCGCACACAGGTCATGAGAGTCACCCGCCTCAAGCCATCAGCCCGCCGACCGGGCTTCGTCACCATCGAGGCTGACGGTGCTCGGCTCGGCGTATTGCCCATCGAGGAAGTGAAGGAGCTCGGGCTCAAGGTTGAGCTCGAGTTGACTGATTCCCAAGAAGAGCAATTGCGCACGCGAATCGAGCGCGGTACGGCGTACCTGGCCGGGGTGCGGCTGCTGGCCGTGCGGGGGCGGGCGGTGCAGGAGGTCGTCATGCGGCTGCGGCGGAAAGGACTCCGCCCGACGCCGTCGAGCATGCCGTCGGCCGGTTAGAGTCGGAAGGGCTGTTGGATGACGAGGCGTTCGCTCAGGTATTCGCGCGCGTCCGCGCCGAGCGCGGATTCGGTCGGAACAGGGTTCTTGCGGAGCTTTCGCGGAAGGGCGTGGAGCGGCATGTCGCAGAGCGTGCGGCGGCACTCGTGGAGCGTGATGCTGACGAGATGCGGCCCGAGTTGGAGGCCATTGCCAGGAAGCGACTCCACCAGATGCGACACGTGCCCCCCGAGGTTGCCCGGCGCCGTCTGATGGGCTTTCTCGTGCGCCGGGGCTTCGGGATATCTGATGTCCGTCGGGTGGTAGCCGAGGTGGTCCAGGATCGAGCAGCACCCGAGTAGGGGGCCGTCCGCGTCAGTCGAATGCCTGCACTGGCGCTGGAGGCGCTCCGCCGACCTCCGTCCGTAACGTCCACCCGGCCAGGGCGCCCAGCGCCAATCCCAAGCCGGCGCCGGCGAATTCGAGCACCGGTGTTGGTCGCAAGTCCACCAGCCCTGGCAGCACCGCCAACGCCGCGAGCGCGATGACGAGCGCGACCGCGCTCTCCCATCGCCGGCGCAGCAGGAAGCCCGTCGTGATGGTGAGGACCGCCACCCATCCCACGGCCAGCAGGGACCGCAGCCACGGCGGAAAAGACTCTGCGTAGAAGAGCAGCCCCCATCCGTGACCCAGTGTGAAGCCCG
Source organism: Gemmatimonadota bacterium (assembly GCA_029859185.1). GTDB lineage: Bacteria > Gemmatimonadota > Gemmatimonadetes > Gemmatimonadales > GWC2-71-9 > JAOTWJ01. The sequence goes on along the minus strand of JAOUDR010000628.1, from coordinate 1,003 downwards.
CTTCGCAGGTGCGATCGGCCGGGCCAACCAGGCACCATGTCCCGGGTGACGGTGCCCATGCGCTCACCGTGATTCTGGATCCCAGAAGTGGCGCACCCCAGCCACCCCCGAGCCTGATGTCCGGCTGATCGAGGCGCCACGCGGTGGAGTGCGTGCGATACCACAGCACGAGGTCGTCGCGGTCAGGGCCGAGGATGATGATCCCTTGCTGGTTGACGTCGAAGATGCTGAACAGCGACGCGAGTGCCGGCACCGGCGGGCCGGCTGTGGCGACTACCTCGATTCTGCCCCCCGCGAGCAACGTGTCGCGCACCCATCCCGATTCCGCGATCCTGCGTGAGCGCACTTCGCGACCCGCAATCGTGGCCGCCTGGACTTTCCCCCGATACCACTCGAGGTGTCCGAGATTCGGTGTCCACTGCCCCCAGTACGCGGTCCGCGGGAAGCTGGGTTGCAGCAGCCAACCGGTAGCCAATACTGCCAGCGACAGGTCCAACGCCGCCGCCACCGACAAGCGGGCTGCGGAGCGGCCATCCATCCGCGTGACCTCGAGTGCCAGAAAGACCAAGCCCGCGCCGAGCCACGCGCCGATGGCGTTGAAGAGCACGTCCCCGATGCTCGGATCGCGACCGGCGATGACGGTGAGCTGGGCAAGCTCGACGAGCGCGGAGAGCAGCGCGCCAATGAGCAGGGCATGTCGAGCGCGCACCGACGCGAGCGCCAGGCCGATCCCGAGCGGCATGAAGAGAATGACGTTGACAACCGCGTCCGCCCATCCGCGCTCGCCGCACACGATGCAGGCGATCGTTGCATAGGAACGGGGACCGAGATTCGGACTGAGCGTTGCCGCGGCAATTGCCACGACCGCCAGCGCGACCACGATCTTCCCAAAGCCGCGCCGCCCCCGCCCCCTGGTCGGCCAGGTCACCTTGACCCTCCGCTCAAGGAATCCGCGTGAATCCGCCCCCATTCCGCGTTCATCCGTGGCCCCTGTGCCATCCGT
>JAOUDR010000626.1 GCA_029859185.1 Gemmatimonadota bacterium | reverse complement strand
CGAGATGAAGAAGTTGAACGCGAAGTTGCCGTTCGGCGACTTGAGGAACTGGAAGGTCGCGCGCCAGCGATGCAGGTCCCGCTCCAGCCGAATCACGTGCTGGCCAAACGCACCCTGGGTGAGGTTGTACTGGGTGCTCCAGGACACCGCCCAGTTGCGGGTCGGGTCGAACCCGATCGACAGGCCAACGGTGCGGTTTGCCGTGGACGTGAGCGGCGACTGCAGACCTTCGATGTCGGTCCGCTGACGCTGGTCGTCGTACGTCACCGACATACTGAACGGTCGCCGGCCCGAGCCGCGGGTCGGCCGGCGGTCGTAGTCCTGGAAGCGGTCGCCGGTCGGCCCGGGAATCAGGCCCGCCGTGACGGCCGTGTCCAACGGCTCCCGAAAGTCGTCCGTCGTGGGCGACGGTCCCCTCCCGCCGATGATTCCGGCGAGACTGGTGATCGTCCGCTCCGAGATCGTGAAGCGTGCCGACATCCGCGTCATGAACGGCTTGAAGGACACGCCCTCGGTCCCCACGAGTCCTCGCCACAGGTCATGCGTGAAGCCGAGTGAGAACCCGGGGAGCAGGTCGCTGGTGAGCTGGTTCGAGAGCGTCTGGGTCTGCCACCCGGTTCGTCCCGGCTCCTTCGCCTGCTCGAAATCGTACACGACGTCGGAGGTCGAGATCGAGAGCAGCTTCACCTTGCGCGCATTGCGTGGATCGGTGGCCGTGTCCCCTTCCGCGAGCTTCAGTTTCCCTTCGAAGTTCTGCGTGAGACCTGCCGAGATCCGGTTCTGCACCGGGCTGCGGAGCACCGGCGTCGCCCCGCGCCGCGTGATCGCTCGTGCGTACGCTTCCGGGACGTTGGCGGCGGGTGCGAAGGTCCACCGCACGGTCGGTGAGATCTTGTGCCGGATCCGGGACATCGGCCCGAACCCCGGGAAGAAGCCGAAGAAGGAGGGGGAGAGCGAGGCCCCGAACGACAGGCGCTTGCCCTGGCGGACGAACGCGCCGTTCGTGTTCCGGTTGCGGATCATGAACGGGCCGCTCGTCGTGTTCTGGATGCCCACCGAGGGTTGCAGCTTCCAGCTGCCCGCAAAGATCGTGGGAAGGCCGAAGCCGGTGTTCCAGTCCACCGAAGTGGCGAAGTCGAGGCCGTAGAAGGTCAGGCTCGAGTCGTTCGGGTTGTCGGGGTCGGGCACCCAGACGCTGTCGCGTTGCTCCCGGACCTCGTCCCGAACCGAGAGGGAATTCTGCCAGTTCCAGCCACCGATCCGGAATGGCGTACTCATCTGGAGATCGGTGGTGCGGCTTTCGAACAGCAGGGTGTCCGCGCGGAGCGCGGTATCACCGGGAAGCGGCAGGCCAGGGAGAATCGGCCCACGCTGCTTGTAGGCCCGGTCGTTCCGCAGGGTGAAACTCGGTGTCCACGTGACGAACGAGCCGATGTCGATCGGGACGGGCGTCAGGCTGAACGACGGCAGGGTCTGATTGACGGCGCCGTTCGTCAGATCCTGGCGCAGCGAGCCGCCGAGCCCCATCGTGCCCCAGGCGAACTGCTTCGAGAAGTTGACGTTGCTGCCGAGCGTGGCCGTGGCGAGGTAGGGGTCCACCGTATTGCGCTCGAGGACGCGGGCGCTGGTCACGTAGTCCACGCTCGCGTTGAGCCGGGTCCGCAGGTCGAAGGTCTGCTGGTGCCCCCACCGGAGCCGGAGGGAACGTCCCCCCCCTCCACCGTTCGCGCCCTCTTCCCAGAGGCGCGTCACGCCGAGCCCTCCCTGGACGAAGCGATCGAGCCACCGGTAGCGGAACTCGCCGTTGAGCGACACGGACGTGCCGGAGTACCAGTCCATTGCGACCTGGAAATCGAAATAGTCGCTCAGCGCGAAGTAGTACCCGATGTTCGTGACGTGCCGCGCATAGCCGGAGTTGGGTCGAACGAGGTCGTTGATCCCGAACCGGGGGACGAGCAGGCCACTGCGGCGTCCGGGACGCATGTCCTGGAAGATGAAGGGCAGCCAGAGGATCGGCACGTCGCGTACGTAGAGCGTGGCCGGCCGCGCGATGAGGATCGTGTTGTTCACCCACTTCACCGCGCCGGAGGCAAAGTGGTAGTGCGCCTCGGGCAGATCACAGCTCGTGAGGTCGCTCTCGCCCGCAAAGAGGCGGACGGAGCCCGAGTCCACGGAGAGACCGCCCCGGAGGAACCACTCCACGCCGGATTGCTCGAAGTTGGTGAGCGCCCCCTCCACGAACCCGCGGCGCTCGCAGGTGTCGTAGCGCATCCGGTCGCCGGTGAGTACGGTGCCTTCTTGGAACAGCGCGGGGTCACCCCGCGCGACGAGACGGCACTCGACCTGGCGGAGCTGTACGGTATCCGCCTCGAGGGTGGCCCCCTCCTGCTCGATCAGGCCGTGCCCCACCAACTCCACCGCCTGGGAATCCGCAAACAGCACCACGCTGTCGGCCGCGTA
>JAOUDR010000627.1 GCA_029859185.1 Gemmatimonadota bacterium | reverse complement strand
TGATCCCCACGTGGGTCAGCATCGTGCCGGCCGCGCGCCAGTCCTCGACATCCGGCGGCGAGGCGATGCAAAAGCCCTCCACCGACGGATGCCGCTCGCAGATGGTCACCAGCTCGTCGCCATCAGGGAACGGCAGCGGTCGCAGGAGCACACCGCTCACCACCGAGAACACGGCGGTCGTGGCGCCCAGGGCAAGCCCGAGCGTCGTGACCGCGGCAAGGGCATAGCCTCGTTGACGGACGAGTTGGCGAACGGTCAGCCGCAGATCGTTGAACAGAGACTCCATGACCAACTCTGGGTTAGTGGTCCGGCGGCGTCAAATGGCAAGGAGCAGACCGCCGCCGCCCAGCAGCCAACTCCCTGCGATGCAAGCGTTTAGACCACGAGCCAGAAAAGGGAAGTGGACCATTCCCTGTTCGACCATGGGACTGCGGTGTGCGCCGGTGGGACACACCAGACACGCCACCCTGACGCTCCCGGAACCGGCGGGACACATTGGAGCACCTCATCCGGAGCACCCCATGCGCTTGCAAGCCAGCCTCGGCACCCTGTCGATCTTGTCGGCCGTCGCTCTCGTCGCCGCGCCCGCGCGCGCACAAACGACGCAATATCGGTCCCCAAGTGGCGTCACGTATCTCGCGCTGTCGGACACCGGTCCGGTCGCACGCGCCGAGTCGGCGCTGGCCGCCGATCCGCGCAACGTCGAGCGGATGCTCGAGCTCGGGCTCGCCCAGTCAGGCATCCGGCGCTACCGCGAAGCGATCGCCACGTTCACCCGCGGCCTCGAGATCGCTCCCGAGAACGCGGTGCTCTACCGCTGGCGCGGGCATCGCTATCTCTCCGTTCGGGAGCTTGGCAACGCCCGCGCCGATCTCGAGCGGGGCCTCGGGCTCGATGCGACGCTCTACGGCTGCTGGTATCATCTGGGGATCGTGAAATACGTGAGCGGTGACTTCGCCGGTGCGGCGGATGCCTTTGCGCACGCGTTGCCGCTGGCCCCAAACCCCGGCGAGCATGCCGGCTCGATCGACTGGTCGTGGATGTCGCTATCGCGCGCCGGCCGTCACGCGGACGCGCGGGCAGTGCTCGACCAGAACGCGGACTCGATTCCCGTGGAAAACGCCTACACCCGTCGACTGCGCCTCTACCGCGGTCTGCTCGATCCCACATTGGTCTTGACCCCGGCCGACACGGGGGATGTGGATGTCGCCACGCTGTCCTATGGCCTCGGCAACTGGTATCTGGTCCAGGGCGACACGACGCGCGCGCGCGAGTGGTTCCAACGGTCGGTGGCGTCGGGCGGCTGGCCGGCCTTCGGGTTCATCGCGTCGGAGGCGGAGCTGCGGAGGCTGAAGTAGGAGGAAGGCGGCAAGGGCAGTAGGGCAGGAAGGGCAGCCGGGATGCTGCCCTCCCTGCCCTCCCTGCCCTCCCAACCCCTCTACTCGATCACCCCACCCTTCTTCACCTGCGGCACCCCATCCGTCATCCACTTCGGCGCCGGCGCGCCCTTCAGATAGTGATCGAAGAACTGCCGCATGCGCACCTGGAAGTCCTTCTGGTTCTCCTCTTTGGCGAGGTGGTGCGGCTCGTCAGGATACGACAGCAGGATGACTTCCTTGCCGTTCCGGCGCGCGGCGTTGAAGTACTCGAGGCCCTGGTGCCAGTCCACCGCCCCGTCCGCGGTGCCGTGCAAGATCATGAACGGGGTCGTGATGTTCTCGACGTTGTGGATCGGCGACTGGTCTTCGTACTGCTCTTCCGCGGTCCACGGGGTCGAGTCGCGGCCCATGCGCACCTGTCCGACCTCCATGATCCCCTGCTGCACCGAACCCGACTGCTTGTACAACTCGTCGTAGAAGCTCACGAGGTTGGTCGGTGGCGCACCCGTGACGACGGCGGCGAACATGTCGGTCTGCGTCACGATGTAGGATGACTGGTAGCCGCCCCAGCTGTGGCCCTGGAGGCCGATGTGGGCGGGGTCCGCGTAGCCAAGATCGATCACCTTCTGCACCGCGCTCGTGACACAGTCGAGCGCGGACGTGCCCGGTCGGCCAATCTGGTAAACCACATCGGGCTGCAACACCAGGTAGCCGTTGCTCGCGTAGGTCGAGATATGCGGCCGGTCGTCGTACACGGGCATCGAGAAGCGGTGATGGGTGTTCGACACGATCTCGTAGAAGTACACGAGCATGGGGTACTTCTTGCCCGGCTCGTAGTTGGCCGGGAGCGTCAGCGTGCCCTGGAGCCGCTGCCCCTTGCTGTTGGTGAAGTCGACCAGCACCTTGCCGCTCGACCACACGAAGTCCTTGATCTGCGGATTGGCGTCAGAGATCTTCCGCGGCGAGCCGAAGCTCCCGCTCGCCACCCAGTAGTCCGGGAACTCGTTGAAGGTCTGGCGCGTGAACATCACGCGGTCGGCGTGCGCCGCCTTCTCGACCTGGCCAATCGATTGATCTTCCC
>JAOUDR010000059.1 GCA_029859185.1 Gemmatimonadota bacterium | reverse complement strand
CGCTGCAGAACGTGCTCGTCGGCTCGACTCACTCGTACTCCACGCACACCTGGTTCGAGGAAGGGCTGGCGGAGGTGGTGTCGGCGCTCGACGCCGAGCGCAGCATCTGGACCGAGGCGGCGCTCGACCAGCGGATCGCGGAGTTCGGCGAGTGGAACCCCATTGCCATCGACAACGACATCCTGCCGGACATCGAGAACGCGGGTGTGCAGTACTTCAACCCCATGTTCGAGCTCACCATGCGGTACGCGCTGGACGACGCCGGCCTGGGCCGGTCGCTGCGGGACGTCCGGGATGTGTTCCTCGACATGCGGGACGGCACGAGCTTCAGCAGTGCGTTCGCGGCGATGTTCGGCCTATCGGTCGCCGACTTTCATGACCAGTACTTCGCGCGCATCCGGGCGTACCTGCCCTGATGCGCGCGCCGTGCGGGGGCAGGGCCCCCGGAGGCCACGAAATGCGTATCACGGTACTCACCGTCGGATCGCGCGGCGACGTCCAGCCATACCTCGCGCTGGGGGCCGGCCTGCGCGCCGCCGGCCACGACGTGCGACTGGCCACGCACGCGCGGTTCCGCGACACCATCGAGGAGCGCGGGCTCGCCTTCCGTCCGCTCGAGGGGGATCCCCGCGAGCTGATCCGGGGCCGCGCCGGGGCCGAGTGGCTGGCCTCGGGCGAGAGCACCATCCGCTTCGCGCATCGTTTTCTGCGCCTGTTCCGACCGCTCCTCAGGCCTTACCTGGACGACGTGCAGGCCGCGTGCGCCGGGAGTGACGCCATCGTGTTCGCGCCCCTCGCGTTCGCGGCCTGGCACGTGGCCGAGGCGCTCGGCGTGCCGAGCTGGATGGCGGCCGTCCAGCCGGCCACGCGCACGCGCGCGTTCCCCGCCCTGCCGGCCGCGGCCCGGGAGAGTCCGGGCGGCGCCTACAACCTGGCCACCCACATCCTGACCGAGCAGCTCGTGTGGCAGGCGCTCCGTCCCGCGCTCAACGCGTGGCGGCGTGAGTCGCTGGCGCTCCGCCCACTGCCCCTGCGCGGCCCGTTCCGCCTGATGCAGACGCGGCGCACGCCGGTGCTCTACGGCTTCAGCCCCCTCGTGCTGCCGAAGCCGACGGACTGGCCGCCGTGGTACCAGCTCACTGGCTACTGGTTCCTGGACCGTCCAGCCGGGTGGAGCCCGCCGCCCCGCGTGGCGCGGTTCCTCGCGTCGGGGCCGCCGCCCGTGTACGTGGGCTTCGGCAGCATGGTCCCGCGGGATCCGGCCGCGACGACCGACCTGGTGTTGGGCGCGCTGCGGCGCGCGGGTGTGCGGGGCATCCTCGCGACGGGGTGGATGGGCGAGACGACAGTGTCGCTCCCCGACCAGGTGCTCGCGGTCGACGACATCCCGCACGACTGGCTGTTCCCCCGCGTGGCCGCGGTCGTCCATCATGGGGGCGCCGGCACGACCGCCGCGGCCATGCGCGCGGGGCGTCCCGCGGTGGTGGTGCCCTTCTTTGCCGACCAGCCCTTCTGGGCTGGGCGCGTGGCCGGGCTTGGGGTCGGGCCTCCCCCCATCCCCCATCGCCGGCTCACGCTCGACCGGCTGGCCTGGGCCATCCGCATCGCCGTGCGGGACGACGCCGTGGCGCGGCGGGCTCTGGCCCTGGGCGACCGGCTGCGCGCGGAGGACGGTGTGGCCCGCGCCGTGGAGGCGATCACGCACGGCGGCTGGACGGACGCGCGACCAAGATCCTTCGCCTGCATGACGCACCACTGATAGCAGGGGGCTTGTGGGGTGGGCTGGCCGTCCGCACCTTGGCCTGAGAGGCCGGGGGGCGTGCGGCTGGTCCGCCATCTTGGCGGGATGCCGCGCGTGCGAAATCCTCATCCGAGCGTGTTCGCAATGATAAGCCGGTACGGGCTGGTTTCTGCGGCGGGGCGCGCAGTGATATTCTGGCAGGACGCACTGTCTCGCCGGGGGAGCAGGCATCGGCCGGACGATTGGGTGGGCGGCGTATCGCCGATCCTGGCTTGGCGTTCGGGCGGTGAACGCCATGCGGGCCCGGCGCGTGCCGTGGCGGTAGTGCTCCGCAGGAATAAGGATCTGGGCTGCGGGGGGCGGGATCCGGCCGTCGTTCGCAGGTCAAGCACAGGTTAGGCCGATGAGCACTTCGCCAGAATTCGACAAGGTTCGGTTCAACGCTGGCACGGCGGTCTTTCGGCTCGGTTACAGCCACTTCAACAAGGGAAGCGCGCCGCGAGCGCCGAAGATTCCGAGAGGCTGGGCAGAGAATCCATCCGACCCAAAGGGCATGATTCATCCGGCTCGATTGCGCGATGCAGTCCGTTATTTCGACATCTCTTTGGAGATTTGGCCGCACGACATCACCACCCTCAATATCCGAGCGTTGACATTGCTCACGCTGGGAGACTTCAAGGCCGCAGCGAAGGCTTATGCGCTTGTTCTTGCCGAGGCCAAGAAGACAGACAACGCGCCATACCGAGAGCAGGCAGAGAAAGGACTGAAGAAGTGTGAAGAGTATCTTGCATCGGCCTAGCCATGCGCTGCAGCGAACCCGGCGGCGACGTCGCAGTTGCAATCGTTGCGCCCCGTGCGCCGGGTCGCTGAGCTTGGGTCGTTAGGCGGCCGGACTCGTCATGACGTCATACAGGAAGTCCGCTGACGCTCTTCGTTTCGCAATCGCAGCAGGCTATCGCTCGGTCGCAGATGCCGTGACATGGGCGGATCAGATCATCGCTGCGGATCCTGCTCCGCCGGGCGAGATCATTGACGTCGCGCTTGGAGAGCGACTGGACCGGTCGCGGATCGCGGAGCTGCTCATGGCGGTTCCAGGGGAGTCACGTCCGGTCGAGGTCGCGCGTGAGGTGCTGAGACAGCTACATGATGAGTTGAACGAGGATCGGCTTACGGCCGACGCGATAGCCACGTTGGTCTACAATATGGCGGCGCTAGGATACTTGCCCGAAGGAGAGTTCGGTTTCGAGCCGTGGGCGCTCAGTGACAGCTTCGAGCTTGCCATGACGGGCATCTACGGCACGTATGAAGACGCGAGGGCGAGGCTGGCAAGCTACTTGGCGGAACACGCGGCCCGTCCGCCCGCCTAACGCGGGTTTGCACCGGCCGGTCACTCCCGCCGGGCTGAGAATTGTGCGCCTGGAGGGCTCCATGAGCAGGTCATCGGCCAGACGAATCGCCTGGATGGCTCTAGCGCCCGCCGCTGAAGCCCAGGTCCGCTAGGCCGCGCGGCCGATCACGCGTCGCCAGTTCGTAGTTGACTTGCGGTGTCTTGGAGGTTCGAATGCCGCTGCTTCACGATCCAGCCGTCCGAAGTGCCATCGAGACTCGCCTGAGTACGCTGCGCCAGGACTCGCCTCGCCAGTGGGGGTCCATGAACCCCGATCAGATGCTCTGGCACGTCAACGAGTTTCTGGCAGCAGCACTGGGAGAGGGTTCGATGCCCAGCCAGAAGACTCCGCTGCCCCTGCCCCTCATGAGGTTCATGTTACTCTACCTGCCGTGGCCCAAGTCTGCACCGACGAACACGGGGGCCGTGGCGAAGGGTAACCACGATTTCGAGGCTGAACGAGCCCGGTGCAGGGGCCTGATCGCCAAGTTCACGAGTCGGCCCCTGAATGCCGCGTGGCCGGTCGATCCCACGTGGGGTGCGGCGGGCGGGAAGTTCGCGAGTAGGCTACAGGCCAAGCACCTCGACCACCACTTGCGGCAGTTCGGCGCGTGACGGACGCTCGCTGCGCGGCCTAACCCGCGCTTGGAGCTGGCGGGCGCTCGGGAGGCCGAGCGCCCGGCGACGCCTGGCGCCATCGCGACCGCGAAGGAATCATTGAGTTGTGTAGCCCGGGCAAGCGCGCCCGCAGCTCAAGCGCTAATCGTTAGGCGGCCACGTTGCCGGGGTCGCGGTAAGTCGCGATCTTTCCTCAATGAAGGTTCGGGATGTCATCCGGCTGTTGGAGCAGGATGGGTGGGTTCTTGCCCGCACCCGCGGCAGCCATGAGCAGTACAAGCATCCCGAGAAACCGGGCCTCGTCACCATCGCGGGCAAGCCAAGCGACGATCTGGCTCCGGGAACTCTCAACAGCGTGCTGAAGCAGGCGGGGTTGAAGCCATGAAACTCCTCATCGTTGTGGAAAAGACCGCTACCGGATACTCCGCCTACTCGCCGGACCTCGAAGGCTGTATCGCCACCGGCCCGAACCGCGATGATGTGGAGCGGTCGATGCGTGAGGCGATCGAGTTTCATCTCGACGGACTCCGGCAGGAGGGGCACAAGGTGCCCGAGCCCCACACCTACGCCACGTATGTAGAAGTGGCCGCATAACAAGGGCTAGTTGCTGTCGGGCTGCGCGCCAAGCGTTGCGCTCACTCGCGTGGCGGGTTCCCCGCCAACGTCGTTGACACACGTTGCTGCTGGAGAGACGATGCCCGCAGCAGAAGCCCAAAGACGTTATGCCGCGCGTCACCATTGACTAAGTACATACACCGTATGTACGTTGCGGTGTGGCCGAGCTCCGGTTCGAATGGGATCCCACCAAGAGCACCGCGAACAAGCGGAAGCACGGGGTCGCCTTCGAGGAAGCCGAGAGCGTGTTCGCCGATGACCATGCGCTGCTCATCGACGACCCAGAACACTCGGAGGCCGAGGACCGCTTCGTGCTCCTCGGGCTGAGCGCCAGGCTTCGCGTGCTGGTGGTGGTGCACTGCTATCGAAAGGCCGACGCCATCATTCGGATCATCTCCGCCCGGAAGGCCACCAAACCCGAGCAGCGGCGGTACAACGAGAGGTGGCGACGATGAGAAAGGAGTACGACTTCTCCAAGGCGCGGCGGAATCCCTACGCCAAGCGGCTCAAGAAGTCGGTGACGATCCGGCTCGATGCGGCGGCGCTCAAGTACTTCAAGGACTTGGCGGCCGAGACCGGGATTCCCTACCAGACGCTGATCAACCTCTACCTGCGGGATTGCGCGGCGTCTGAGCGGAAGCTGGCGTTGGAATGGCGGCCATCGCGCGAAGGCGCGGCATAACTCAGGCTTGCTGCAGGCGGGCGCGATCCGTCGGCGGAACGCGCTCGGCGACGATCGTGCTCCCGGCGGACGACTAGGGGACCGAGCCGGGGTGTCGGCAGGACCGCGCGGCCTCCTGGCCCCGGGGGAGCGAGGCCAGACCCCGCCAGCGGCATGGCCGGTCGGACGCTACCCGGCGGGTGCCAGGAATTCCTCGAACGGCGCATACCCCCGGAGCGGTTCGAGGTCCATGTCGCGGTGCAGCAGGATCCCGAAGCGGCGCCCCCGCCGGTAGGCCTCGCGGAGCAGCGCCATGGCCCGGTCCCGCTCGCCGAGCTGCGCCGCAATGCACGCCTGCCAGTACACGTCGCGGCCGTGGTCGTACGGATCGGCCAAGCCTTCGAGCTCGTCGCTGATCCGGCGCGCCTCCTCGCGATTGCCGAGTCGCGCGGCCAGCACACCCCGATAGCCACGCACGTTCACGTCACGCGGTGTGGCCGCCGACAGGGAGTCGAACAGGCCGCGGGCGTCGTCCCACCGTTCCGCGGCGTACCGGGCCATGGCGCGCTGCCACCGCAACGGCATCGCGTCGGCCTCCCCATGACGCTGGAAGTCGAGCCGCTCCACGAGACGCTCGGCCAGGCGCCGTCCCGCATCGCGATGGCCGTGCGCCCGGAGCTCCGCTGCCGCCGACAGCGTCAGATCGGCCAGATCCCAGTACGGCAATGAGGTGGGCAGTCTCCGATCGAGTGTTTCGTCGACGTCCGCGACGCGGCCCAGCGCCGCGAGCGCCTGCAGCTCGTCGCGGAGGAAGAGCAGTTGACCGGGGTGCACCTCGGCCGCCCGGCGCGCTTCCCTCAGCTCGCTCGCGTGGTCGCCCACCATGTGGAGCGCTTCCATCAGGGAGTGCCACTTGAAGTAGAACTCCGGCAGCGCCAGACCGTCACGGCCGCGCAGGATCTCGATCGTCTCGTGCGGGCGGTTGGCGTAGAGCGCCTCGACCGCCAGATCCCACACGCCACCCCGTGCCCGTGCCGCCCGGAGCGCACCCGCCCGATCGCCCCGAATACTCGCGACCATCCAGTCGAGCGTGGCCCGCTGGTACGGCGTGAGACGCGGAGCGGACTGAAGCAGCACCGTGGCATTCGAGTCGGCCGCGCGCATCTCGCCCAGGTTCAGGTGGGCCATGATGAGGAAGAACCGGGGATCGGGAAACGTCGAGTCCAGGGCCACCGCCCGGGACATGAACTCGAGCGCCTCCCGCATGTTCGAGGCGTCGTCACCATAGAACGCACGATGCCCCCTCACGTATGCCCGGTACGCCTCCAGGGACGGCGGCCGGCTGGCCGCCGCCGAAGGCGACAGCCGGCGGTCGAGCACCGCGGCGACGGCGACGACCACGCGGCGGCGCAGGGAGTCCAGCACGGCACCGGTGGCGGGTCCCGCGGTCGTCACGGGCGCCACCGCGCGCACGAGCCGCTCGGCGGCGGCGTCGATGATCTGCGTCTGGAACTCGAGGGAGTCCCCGCGGCGGTAGTAGGCTCCCGCAACCACCGTCCCCGCCCGGGTCGCGGCCCCGACCCGCCGGGCCGCCTCCAGCACCGGCGTCCCCGCGCCGTGACGCACGTCGGGGCCGGGCTCGATCGCGGTGGCGGTGGGCACCACCTCGATCACGTCGATCTCGTGCAGCCCCTGCGTGATCCAATCGGCCGCCATGCTGCCCAGCAGCGCCAGGGCGCTGTCGCCCGTGCGGTTCTCGAACGGCACCACCACGACGCGGTTCGGGTCGAGCGCCGGCCTGCGGCGCGCCACGGCCCAGCGCACCGCCTGCCCACCGGCCACCAGCAGCACCGCAAGGGCAACGAGCGCCGCCGCCCGCCGCCGCCGCGTGCGCGGCCAGCCCGCGGCGCCGGGCGTGTGCAGCGCCCGGACGAAGTCGCCGACCTGGCTGAACCGGTCGGCGGGCGCCTTGGCCAGCGCCCGGTCCAGCGCGTCGGCGACGTGCCGCGGCACGCCCGCCCGCAGCTCCGTGACCGGACGCGGCGCGGTCGTCAGATGCTGGCGGGCGATGCTCTCGGCGGTGGCGCCCGTGAACGGTGGCTGTCCGGCGAGCATCTCGTACACCACGCACGCGAGACTGTAGAGGTCGCTGCGGTGATCGGCGTCGCCCCCCCGGCCCGACGCCTGTTCCGGGCTCATGTAGACGGGCGTGCCGACCGCCATGCCCGTCCGGGTGAGCCTGCCGTCGTCCGCCGCGCTCACGGCGCGCGCGATCCCGAAATCCGCCACCAGCGCGTGATCGCCCGCGAGCAGGATGTTCTCGGGCTTGATGTCGCGATGCACGATCCCCTGGGCGTGCGCGTACGCCAGCGCCTCCGCCACGTGGGACGCGTACCGGAGCGTTTCTTCGAGTGAGAGCTGTTTCTCCCGTTCCAGGCGGTCCCGCAGCGACTCGCCCTCGATGAGCGGCATGACGTAGAACAGCCGGTCACCGTCGGATCCCGAGTCGTACACCGGCACGATGTGGGGATGCGGCAGGTTCGCGACGATCCAGATCTCGCGCAGGAACCGCTCCGTGCCGAGCTGCGCGGCGAGTCCGGGATGCATCACCTTCACCGCGACGTCCCGCTGATGACGGAGATCGCGCGCTCGATAGACAGTCGCCATCGCACCGCTGCCGATCTCCCGCTCGATCCGGTACCGGTGGGCCAGGGCGCCGGCGCCCGACGGCTCTGTCGACGGTGGCGGAGCGTCCTCGGCCGGGTGCGCCGGTGCGCCTGACGCGGTCAGGAACGCTTCGCTCCGGTCGCGAACCTCCTCGATGAGCGCCCTGGTCTCGGGCGCGGGCTCCAGCTCCAGGTCGGCCGCGAGCCGCCGCGCGAACGACTCGTACTCGCGGACCGCCCCGGCGCGGTCCCCCAGCTGGTCGAGCAGCCGGATGACGCGCCGCAGCAGCCGCTCGTCCAGCGGCGCGAGCTGCCGGGCCTGCCGGCTCAGGCGCCCCGCCGCGAGCGTGTGGCGGGCGTCCGCCTCCTCAGCCGCCAGCGCCCACGCGGCGGCGGCCGCGCGGGCCCGGAGCTCCCGGCGTCGCTCGTCGAGCCAGCGCTCGAACGCCGGCGCGTCGGGGACGTACAAGCCGTCGAGCAGGTCCCCCCGATACACCTCCAGCGCCGCGGCGTGGTCGCCGGCCGCCAAGGCGTCCTCGAAGGCCGCGACGTCGGAGCGGAACTCCGCTTCCGCGATGGCCACCTCGTCGTCGCCGCGGGTCTCGATCACCGCCTCGCCCAGCAACTGTCGCAGGCGATAGAGCGACTGGCGCACGGCGCTGCGCGCCCGCTCCTGGCTCAGTTCCGGCCAGAAACACCCGATCAGGGAGTCGCGTCGGTGGAAGCCCCGACGGGCGCCGACGCTCAGGTACGCCAGGACGCCGAGCAGCTTGGGCCGGCTCAGCACGGCTTGGGGGTCCGTGCCGTCGGGGCCCACGAGGTGGGCCGGGCCGAGGGCGCGAAACTCGATCATCGGTCGGCCGAGGTCAGGCACATGGGCTCGGCCCCCTGGGAGACGGCGCGGAGACGGCGGATAGACGCGGTCCAACTAGCCTGCCGCAAAGGTAGAGCGGCCACGAGGGGCGGGCAAACGGGCCCGCACGCCCGCGGTCAGGACGAGCCGGCGAGCGCCGGCCGAATGCGAAGGAGGAGGCTATGCAACGGAGACTGTGGCTGGGCGGTATCGCCCTCGTGCTGGCCCTGGGGCCGGGCTGCGGCGACGTCGAGATCAACGCGCCGGGGTGGCCGGGTGGGACCTGGCCCAACGACCCGCCCGCCAACGCCGTGCGGGACACGTCGGAGTGGCGCGGCGATCTCGCACCGGGTTGGCACATCGAGATCAAGAGCGTGTTCGGCAACATCCGGGCGGTGCGGACCACGGGCGCGGAGGTGGTCGTCATGGCCATCCGCATCGGCGGCGCCGAGGCGGTGGATGACGTGCGCATCGAGGCGGTGACGCACGCGGCAGGGGTCACGATCTGCGCCGTGTATCCCGACGTGCCGGGACAGGCGCCCAACGCCTGCCAGCCGGGGCTCGGCGGCAACATGAGCGTGTGGGACGGCGGTCGCGGCGTCGTCCGGGTCGACTTCGTGGTCCAGGTACCGGAGGGCGTGACGTTCATCGGACGGACCGTCACGGGGACCGTGGATGCGACGGGACTCGACGGCAACGCGTTCCTGCACGCCGTCTCCGGCGGACTGCGGGTGTCCACCGCCGGGCTCGCCACGGCCACGACCGTCACCGGATCGGTCACCGCCACGATCGGCCTGGCCGACTGGGACCGCGACCTCGCGTTCACGACCACGGTGGGCGACCTCGACGTCACGATACCCGGCGACGCCAACGCGGAGGTATGGGCCACCGCGCCGTCGGGGCGCATCAGCACCGCCTTCCCGCTGCGTTCCAGCGTGTCGGGTGGCATGCGGGGCACGATCGGGAGCGGCGGACCGCTGCTCCGGCTCACCACGGTCGCCGGCGACATCACGCTGCGCCGCGGATCCTGACCAGCAACCGAACGGAGGTTTGCGATGAAGTTCCCACGAGTATCCCCTGGTTGGCCCGTGGCCGTCGGCCTGCTCGTCTGGCTCTGCACTGCCTGCGACTCGGTCACCGCGCCCGAGCTGACCGAACCCTGTGTGTCGTGGTGCAACACGCTGGCGCCGTGGCCGCACGACGGCAACCCGTTCCAGAGCGAGACGTTCACGATCTACAGCGACGGCGTCGGCCACGAGGTGCTGGCGGAGCTGGCCGAGATCGCCGAGGACGTGCTCGCCGACCTGAAGGCGCAGTTCCAGATCACGGCCGACGTGGCGCTCGTGCTCCCGCCCGGACAGCAGAAGCTCCATGTCTACGCGTACAAGTACCGCTACTCGGCGGAATGGGCCGCCCGGGCGTTCTGGGGCGGGATGATGATTTTCTCGCTGGATCACCCGCGGCTCGCCGAGTTCACGGAACGGGGGCACTACCGGCGGCTGGTGACCCACGAGCTCGTCCACGCGCTGCAGAACGTGCTCGTCGGCTCGACCCACTCGTACT
>JAOUDR010000624.1 GCA_029859185.1 Gemmatimonadota bacterium | reverse complement strand
AGACCGCGCCCGCGACGATCTCCGCGAACTTGCGCACCTTGCCACGACCACGACACCCCAGCACGTCCAGGCACTCCCGTTGGGTGGCCAAACCCGTACCGCCGCCGTGCGTCCCCACGATGAGGGATGGGATCGTAATCGAGAGGTACAGGTCCTTGTCCGGTGTGAGCTCGGCGTAGAGCAATCCGGCCGACGACTCGGCCACGTTCGCGACGTCCTGTCCCGTGGCAATGAACATGGCCGTGATGGCGTTGGCGGAGTGCAGGCCGTTGTTGTTGGCCCCGGACAGGATGGACCCGATGTTGGACACGTTGTAGTGGTAGGCGAGACTCTCCGTATCCACGCGCAGATGCTGAATCAGGACGTCGCGCCGGATCAACGTCTCGGCGGTAACGCGCTTTCCCCGCGTCCGCATGATGTTGATCTGCGATGCCTTCTTGTCGGTCGCGAAGTTCGACTCGAGGTAGAACCGCTGCACGCCGGGGTACGTGTCCAGGATCCAGCTGCACGCCGCGAACGTCGCCCGCCCCACCATGTTCTGGCCCGCCGCGTCGCCGGTGACGTAGTTGAAGCGGAGGTAGGCGAACTTGTTCGACTGATACACGTCGATGTCCTGCAACCGTGCCACCGAAGACGTGCCCTCAGCCTGCTCGGCAATCTCGGCGTGGTGCGCCCGCACCCAGTGTGCGAACTCACGCACGTCGCGCGCGTTCGCAAACACGAAGACGGGAGCCCGCTGCATGGCGTCGGCGACCACCGTGCTGGTGACGCCCCCGCACAGATTGAGCACTTTCATGCCGCGGTTATATGACGCGACGAGGGTCCCCTCCGTGGTGGCAAGCGGAATGAGGAACTCCCCCTTGGCGTGCTCGCCATTGATGCGGAGTGGCCCAGCGAACCCCAGCGGAATCTGTACCGCGCCCGCGAAGTGCTCGCAGTTGCCCTTCACCTCATGTGGGTCGAACGAGTACCGGGGGGTATGCGTGAGGCTCGCCCCGGAGAACGTCGTCACGAACGCCTGGCGGGCCCGGACCGCGGCGTCCGAGTAATCGTCGTCGGGATCGCGCGGGATCCGGACCAGATGGTCGGTCTTGCCGCTGATCGCCGACTCCACCTTGAGCTTGAGCTTGCCAAACGGCCTGACCTCGAACCCCAACTCGATCTCGTGCCGCCCTTCGGGGAGATGGGGGACCCGCGCCACGATGTCCACGGTCCGGCGCAACGGGAAATCAACCGGTGTCGTCGCGAGTTGGGCGAGCGCGACGCGTTCGGCCCCGTCCACCATCAGGTGCAGGGCGTCGGGAGGGACGTCCTCCCCGTTGATGGCCACACGACTCAACCCGACGAGCGCGGCGTCGCTGAGTCGGTTCTTGATCGAGAACTGTACGCCATCAGCGACGTTGCGGAGGCTGCCGTTCGTGAACAACTGTCGAAGGACGAGGCTTGGAACGAACATACGACCACGTCAGCAGGGGACGCCGGTTAAGGTAGCCCTCCGAGGAAACGCGGAGAAGAGACGGGCCCCAGGAGTTGCCGACGCAGGCCGACCGGGCCAAGTTCTTCGCCTTAGGAGGCAGGATGCCCTGATCCATGACCGAGCCCAGATCACCCCAACCCCTGTCGGCGGCCGACAGCGCCTGGCTGAGGATGGAAGACCCGACGAACCTCATGACCGTCACTGGGGTCATGATGCTCGCCACGCCGCTGGATCTCGACCAACTGCGGGCCACCCTGACGAGTAAGCTGCTGGTGCACCGCCGCTTCCGGCAGCGGGTCGTGGAGCGGGCGGGTCGCTTCGGTCGGCCCCACTGGCATGACCACGAGGCGTTCCGGATCGATGACCACGTGCACCGCATCCGCATCCCCGAGCCCGCGGATGAACGGGGACTGCAGGCCTTCGTCGGTGAGGTGATGAGCACGCCGCTCGACGTCGGTAAGCCACTCTGGCACATGTACTACGTCGAGAATGCCGCGCCCGGTGGTGCGATCGTCGCCCGGCTGCACCATGCCATGGGAGACGGCATCGCGTTGGTGCGCCTCCTGTTGAATCTCACGTCGAGCGACGCGGCAGGAACCGTGGCCGGCGACTTTCCCATCCCCCAGGGGGGGAACCCGACCCGCCGTGGTCTGGGCGGGGTGGTGGCCGCGGGGGTGGGGCTCGCTGCCGCCCTCGGCAAGCTCGCCGGGGTCGCCCTCATGGCCGACCCGCCCACGGCGCTGAAGGGTTCCCTCGGGACCGCCAAGCAGGCGACGTGGTCGTCGCGCCTGCCCCTCGACGATGTGAAGCGCGTGAGCAAGGCGCTTGGCGGCACCGTGAACGACGTGCTCCTGAGCGCGGTGGCCGGGGGGCTGTGCAGCTATCTCGAAACTCACCATGGGGTCGCGCACGGTCTCTCGCTCCGGGCAGTGGTGCCTGTCAACGTGCGCCGCGCCGACGAGCCGCCGACGCTCGGGAACAAGTTCGGGCTGGT
>JAOUDR010000625.1 GCA_029859185.1 Gemmatimonadota bacterium | reverse complement strand
CTAGAGCCGCCTAGCCGCCCGCCGCGTCCAGGATCCGCTGATACCGTTCCGCGGCACCCCGCACGCCCAGGTTGCTCAGGTAGATCCGTTCGGCCCCCAGGTCGCGCAAACGGCGCACCGTCTCCCCGCAGATCTCCTCGGGCGTACGACCGGCGGCGAAGTCGCGGGTGAGCCCCTCGACCGGCACCGGCAGGAACTCGCCGAGCCGCGCGAGCGTCTTCGGGTTGGCGCTGCGGTAATAGAAGACGCCGAAGATGCCCGGCAGCTCGAGCTTGCGTCGCTCGGCCTCGCGCAGGAAGGCCTCGATCGCCGTGGTGTCGTGATGCGAGACGATCTGCGTCAAGAAGAAGTCGGCCGTGACGTCGTGCTCGAGCAGGAACTCCACCTGCCGGATGGGATCGCGGTGCGGGTTTGCCCACCCTCCCATCACGAGCGCGGGCATCCGCGTCCGCAGGAGCTTGCGTAACTCGAAGGCGTGGTGCACGCACCGGGGCGCCCCCACTCGCGTGTCCCCGCCGAGTACGGTGAGGGCCTGGTAGCCGCGCGCCACCGCCCGCGCCGCGTACAGGAGACAGTAGTCGAGCGAGTGCTTCGAGGTGAGAAACGGGATGACGCGTTGCGGGCTCGCCTCCTCGGCGAGATTGGCCGCCAGATGGTGGAGATTCTCCTCCTCGGCGGCGCCGACTGCGTTGTCCGTGAGGAATAGGACGGTGTCCCAGCGCATCAGCCGCCGCACCTCGTGCGCCATGTCGATCCACACGTCCATCGCGTCCCCGCCGCTCAGACCCGACGGGGGCGGACGTAGTTCGACCGACACGAGCGGGCCGGGTGCCCGAAGTCGCTCGACCGCCCCACCCCCGGATGGGGAACGCTGTAGATTCATACCGTCCGCTCCAGATTCCGAGCACCGTCACCGCGGCTGAGCAGCCGGCAGCACACCGGAAAGGCGTCCATGGGCAAGATCTTCAAGCTCCTCGTGGTCCTCACCGCCGTCGGTGGGCTGTTATCGGTCGCCTCCTACGGCGGAGCCCGTGCCACGGCTGGGAAAATCACCGGCAGCAAACCGCCCCTGTCGCAGCGGACGATCCACTTCCAGGGATGGCGGCCCCCCTTCGAGGGGGTCGCCGACCTGCCCGGCACGCCGCGGGCGTGGGTGATCCACTACGAGCGCACCGAACTGCCCGGGGTGCGCCGCGCCACGATCTACGTCTCCCCGACCGGCACGCTGATTGCTACCCGACCGCGTGACCTCGATGTACGGATCGAAGCCTGGGAACGGGCGCAGGAACCGGGCCCGTGAGGCACGGTCCTGGCTCGTGATCCGCCCGCCGCACACCACCACCCACCAAGATATGCCATGACCCCCACGGGCCGCGCGGTGCTGGTGAGCGGCGCCTCCAAGGGGATCGGCCGGGCGTGTGCGCTCGAGCTGGACCGCCGGGGCTTCCGCGTGTTCGCCGGCACCCGGAACCCCGACGACGGCACCACCCTCAGCGCCGCGAGTGGCGGCCGGATTGTGCCCGTGCCGCTCGACGTGACGCGTGAGTCCGACGTCGCCGCAGCCGGTCGTCTCGTGACCGAGGCGACGGGTGGCGCGGGCCTCTGGGGACTCGTCAACAACGCGGGCGCCGTGTATGCCGGACCGCTCGAGCACCTGCCAGTCGACGCGCTCCGGGCGCAGTTCGAAGTCAATGTCTTCGGTGCCGTGGCGCTCACCCAGGCCTGCCTGCCCGCGCTGCGCGCGGCGCGCGGGCGGATCGTCAACGTCAGCTCGGTGAATGGGCGGATCGTGTCGCCGTTCTCGGGCGCGTACGCGGCCTCGAAATTCGCGCTGGAGGCGGTGTCCGATGCGCTCCGCCGAGAGCTTGCCCGCGTACGGGCTGGTATCAAGGTGGTCGTGATCCAGCCCGGGGCGGTGGCGACACCGATCTGGGAGACCTCGCGGGACCGCGCGATCGCGCTCGCCGAGCGGCTACCCCCGGAGGCGCGGGACCACTACCCTCGGCTGATGGAGGCACTGCGGAAGACCCGTACGCCCCCCCAAGCCGTGCCGGCCGGCCGCGTGGCCGTGGTCGTCCGTCGCGCCCTCACCACCCGGTGGCCGCGCACCCGCTATCGGGTGGGCTGGGATGCGCGGGCGGGCGTGCTGATCGCCTGGTTGCTGCCCGACGCGCTCGTGGATCTGCTCCTCGTCGGTCGGCTCGGGCGGAAGGGTCACGCGGCCCGCTAGCGCTCAGTGGCGCGCGAAATCCCCAGGATGCCTCCTCGCACGCGAGTACTCCCGGGCCAACCGTGTCCGCCTGGCGGTTGATCTTCCGGATCGGGTCGTCGCGCCGCGACTCGTTCTCCGAAAGCCCGGCCTGCTGAACCGGCTGTCGAGCCCGGCGAGCCTCGCCCTCCCCGGGTGACACCGTCGCCTGCCGACCGACCGGCATTGTCGGCCGCTTTGCCGCTGACGAGCTTCCCGCCAT
>JAOUDR010000623.1 GCA_029859185.1 Gemmatimonadota bacterium | reverse complement strand
CGTGCCCAACCGCTACATGCACAGCCCCAACGAAATGGTGGATGTTGCCGACTTGGAACGGGCGGCGGCGTTGCTGGCGGCATTCGCGCGACGTGTCACGCCCGCGACGGACTTCACCCCCCGCTAGCGGTCGCCCGTTCGAGCGCGGCCGCGGCCGCGGCGCGCACGTCATTCGACCGGTTCTGCACGAGCTCCTTGAGAACCGCGATGGCCGAGGCCCCGCCCGCCCGCCCAAGCGCTTCGATCGCCGCGAGCCGCGGCCCCACCGGCTTGCGGGACAACAGACGCCCGCTCTCCTGGGCGGCCTTGGACAGGGCGGCAACCGCATCCGGGGTCCCGATCCGGCCCAGCGCGCGGTGGTACTCGCTCAGCACCTCCGGGTCTTGTTCCGACGCGGCGGCACTGACCAGCGGCATCGCCAGACCCGAAAGGGCCCGACCGCCCACTTCCTTCACCACCGCGAGCCGGACCTGCGGGTCCTCGTCCGTCACGAGCTTCCGAAGCGGCAGCGCGGTTTCGGCGGTCGCGATCTTCGCCAGGGCCAAGCCGATGGCACGCCGGACCCGGGCATCGGGATTCTGTGCCGCGCGGGAGAGCGCCGGTACGGCTTCCACAATCCCCATCTCCCCAACTAGGTCCGCCGCATTCCGCACGACGAACCACTCGTGGTGGCTGAGCAGGCTGGCAATGACGTCGGCGCCTTCCTCCGTCTGCCGCAGGGCCTTGAGGTACGCCAGGCGCTCCGCCTGACTCGGGGCCTCGATGAGCAGATCCAACAGGATCTTCGTGCCCTGCTTCCCCGCCCGCCGCATCAACAACGCGATGTCATCGTGGTAGACGTCGTCGAAAGCCATCGGCGCGAACTTCTTGAGGTGCTCCGCGGTAAGGAGCCGGCGGAGTGCAATCCCGTACTGTCGCTGGATGTCGGGCACCTTGGCCTCGGCCTCTTGCCGGACCAGCATGAGCAGCGCTTCCAGCGCCTGCCGTAGTTCGTTCCCCGCGATCGCCCGCACGATGGCCGTCTGCACCTGATCGAGCCGCGAGAGCAACTCCGCCTCGTCATCGTGCTGCAGACGCTCGACCGAGCCGGCCAACGTCCCGGCCAACGATCGTTGCGGACTGGGGACGGGCTTCTGCGTGACGGTCTTTCTCGGTGCCTGTGGCGTCGGCACCACCGGCGGCATGGGTGGCGGAGCGGCAGGCACCGGCTTCTCCGCCGCCTGGAGCGCCGCGGTCACGCGTACCGCCCGGCGTGCCGAGGCGCCGTCCTCCTGCTCCTGCGTGACGATCGAGATGCTCACGACGTGGGCCGCCGCCAGGCGGGCAACGAACTCCCGCGCCGGCTTGGCTGGCGGCGGGGTCGCTACGAGCGCACGCAGCAGCTCCACCAGATCCACCGCGGATACTCCGTGGGCCATGTGAATGCGCGCAGCCTCGTGAGCCTTGAGCCGATCCCGCACACTCATGGCGAACGGCGTGTCGTCCGGTATGGCCACGCCCTCGACGAAGAGCTGCTCCTTGTCGCGGACGACCGAGGCACTGCGGCGCCCGAGGATCTCGGCCAGCGCGTGCATGGTCGTGCGGTGATCGTCCGAGATTTCGGGCGACCGCGTCATCAGTTCGAGGAGGCGGCCCATCAGGACCGCAATCTTGATTTCGTCTTGCATGGGCTGGACGAAACTACGGGCTGCGGCCGGGCGCGGCAATCGAGAGGTCCTCGACGGCCTCGGTGGCGGCCCGCCGGACGGCGGGATCGCGATCCCGGCTGAGTCCTTCCAGAATCCCGACCGCACCCGGCCCGCCGGCGAGCTGGAGGCCCTCGACCGCCGCCATGCGCATACCGGCCCGGCGGCGCCAGACCCTCCAACCGGGACGGTCCGCCCACTGCGCGAGAATGCGCACGGCCTCGGGCGTCCCGATTCGGCCCAGGGCCCGACCATAGTGAGCCACCGCCATGCTGCTGCGCTCGCGTTGCCCCGCGCGCGCGAGCGCTCCGGTGAGGGGGGCCGCCGCCGCTCCGCGAACCGCTCGGGCGACGCTCACCCGGACTTCAGGGTCCGGATCTTCGAGGAGCTGGCCCAGCACCACAATCGCATTGGGCGTCGCAAGACAGGCCAGGGCGAAGGCCGTCGCATCACGCACCTCCTGAGCTGGATGCCGGGCGACCCGCTCCAGGGCCGGTACCGCCTCGTGCACGTCCAACTCTCCCAGAACCGCCGCCGTCCGGCAGACGATCGGCACCGTCGGGTGCTGCAGCAGCAGGATCAGGCTCCGCAGACCCTCTGGTTGCATGCGCAACAGGGCCAGATAGTGCCGGCGCGCCTCACGCGCGTCCGCTGCGAACAGCCGCTCCCTCAGCACGTTCGAGGCCGGGGCGCCCCCCCGGCGCAGCACCGCAACTGCCGCCCCCCGCATCGGCTCGGACTCGGTGCAGTCCGCCGCACGATGGAACATTCGCGGGTTCAGGAGTTGGACGATGG
>JAOUDR010000621.1 GCA_029859185.1 Gemmatimonadota bacterium | reverse complement strand
GGCCACACCAGGTGGACTTCCTGGTCGCCGCGTCATACGGGGCCGGCACGACATCGAGTGGCCAAGTCCGCCTGGTGTACGACCCCGAGACGGACCTGGCCGGCCGGCATATCCTGCTGGTCGAGGACATTGTGGAGTCGGGGCATACGGTCAACGAATTGACTCGGGTCCTGCGCGACCGTCGTCCGCGGAGCCTGGAGGTTTGTACGCTGTTGCACAAACGTCTCGCGAATCGGCTCGCGGTGGAGCCACGGTTCGTCGGGTTCGATGCGCCGCCGCAGTTTCTCGTCGGCTACGGGCTCGACCACGCCGAGGATTTCCGCCACCTGCCGTTCATCGCGAGCTTGAAGGTGTGATGACATGACTGAACGACCGCCGCCGGACAAGAAGGTCAACTGGAGCCAGGTGAGCCGCACCGCGGTGTTCTGGCTGTTGGTCATCCTGTTGCCTGTGGCCTTCTACCAGATCCTCGGCTCGAGTCGCGAGGCCTTTGTGGAGGTCCCGTACACGACTTTCAGCCGCGAGCTCGAGCGGGACAACGTCGTCGAGATCGAGATCACGAGCGGCCAGCTCGTCCGTGGGGAGTTCAAACAGAGCATCCCGGTCGAGGGCGAGCGTGTCACGCGGTTCCGCGTGCTCCTGCCGGTCCAGAACTCCGAGATGCTGCTCGAACGCATCGAGGCGAAGGGGATTCCGATTCAGGCGCGGGAGCCCAAGACGCCGTTCGGGACCGTGTTCATCAACCTGCTCCCGTGGCTCATCCTCATCGGGCTGTGGCTGTTCTTCTTCCGCCAGGTCCAAGCCGGCGGCAATCGCGCGTTCTCCTTTGGGAAGTCGAAGGCCAAGCTGCTCACCGGCGACACGCCGAAGGTCACGTTTGCCGACGTCGCGGGGGCGGACGAGGCCAAAGTCGAGCTGGAGGAGATCATCGAGTTCCTCCGAGATCCCCAGAAGTTCCAGCGGTTGGGCGGGCGCCTCCCCAAGGGTGTGCTGCTCGTGGGTCCGCCAGGGACCGGCAAGACCCTGCTCGCGCGCGCGGTGGCCGGCGAGGCCGCGCGTCCGTTCTTCTCGATGTCGGGCTCGGATTTCGTCGAGATGTTCGTCGGCGTCGGCGCGTCGCGGGTGCGCGACCTGTTCGAGCAGGGCAAGGCGCACGCGCCGTGCATCATCTTCATCGACGAAATCGACGCGGTCGGACGCCACCGGGGCGCGGGCCTGGGCGGGGGGCACGACGAGCGCGAACAGACGCTGAACCAGCTCCTCGTGGAGATGGACGGGTTCGAGTCCAACGAAGGGGTGATCCTGATCGCGGCCACCAACCGGCCGGACGTGCTCGATCCGGCGCTGTTGCGGCCGGGTCGGTTCGATCGCCAGGTGGTCGTGGACATGCCCGACGTGCGGGGGCGGGAAGCGATCCTCAAGGTGCATGCGCGTGACAAGCCGCTTGGACGGGACGTGCGGCTCGACGTCATCGCCAAGGCCACCCCTGGCCTTGCCGGTGCCGACCTCGCGAACATGGTGAACGAGGCCGCGCTTCTCGCGGCCCGCCGCGCCAAGCAGCACGTCGAGATGGTCGACTTCGAGGACGCCAAGGACAAGGTGATGCTCGGCGTCGAGCGGAAGAGCATGGTGCTGTCCGATGAGGAGAAGAAGCTCACGGCGTATCACGAGGCGGGCCATGCGATCGTGAGCGTGCGCATTCCGTGGCTCGATCCCGTGCACAAGGTGACCATCGTGCCCCGTGGGCGGGCCTTGGGCATCACCTTCTCCCTGCCCGAGGAGGATCGGCACAACTACACGAAGGAGTACATCACGGGGCGGCTGGCCATGATGTACGGCGGTCGGATTGCCGAGGAGTTGATCTTCGGGCTTGCGAAGGTCACGACCGGCGCCGCGCAGGATATCCAGCAGGCCACCGAGCTGGCCCGGCGGATGGTGACCCAGTTCGGGATGAGCGACGTGATCGGCCCGATCGCGGTCGGTGACCGCGAGCAGCAGGTCTTCCTAGGGCGTGAGCTCGGGCATCGCCATGAGGTGTCCGAGAAGACGGCGGAGGTCGTGGACGCCGAGATCAAGCGGGTGCTCGACGCGGCGCTGCACCGGGCACGCGAGATACTCGAGGCGGACATGCCGCTGCTCCACGCGGTGGCGCAAGCCCTGTTGGATCGGGAGACGCTCGATCGGGAAGAGGTGCAACTGCTGATGAGCGGTCGCGAGTTGCCGCCCAAGGACAGCCCGCCATCGCCCGCCCTGCCCCCGGCGCGACAGTCGCCGGAGCCCGCGCCCCACGGGGAGCGGAAGCCCGTCCTCGGAACGCCGCCGCCGGAGCCCGCGGGGGCGTGAAGCTCACGCCGCTCGCGCCCCGCCCGGCCGCGATTGCGGAGGCGCTGGCGCGCCGCGGTTTCCCGGGAACCCAGGCGGATGCGGCGGCCGCCGGCCTCGAGTCGGCGGCCGTCGTCGTTGACGCCCTGGAGGAGCCCGCG